>MPOY01000570.1 GCA_001896715.1 Methanoculleus sp. EBM-46 | reverse complement strand
GAGCGCGCGTTTCATCGTCTCCTGGCCGACGATGGCGGTGAACGGAAGGACGTTCCTCCGGACCTGGTAAGACATACATGAGAATACGATGCAATAGATGTTAAAGAATTTTGATTTCGTAACATGTAATGGGTATGGCGGGAGAGGGCAGCCCTGCCCCCACCCGGGACCGCGAGGTCTCAGAACTCTTCCGCGATGCCGTAGCCGTATGACCGCAGTATCTGGCTCCCCCTCTGTTCCGGGTATGCGTTGAGCACGAGCCCCCGCAGTTCCAGGAACTCCTCGGCGGAGATGAGGGAGATGGTCTGGATCTGTTCTTCCTCGCCGGGGTCCATCGACCAGGAGTAGATGTAGTAGGTATCGGGCAACCCCTCCTGCTCGTGCAGGTAAAGGTCTTTTCCGCGCGCAAATGCACCGCCTGCGTCACCGCCCCGTGGCGCAAGGTAGAGCCAGGTGTCACGGTCGGTGTCAAGGAAGATCTCGCCTTTTTCGGATCGAACGCATTTTCTCATGATCAATCACCGCCGCCCCGCCACAGGCAGGGCGATTCGGCAGACAGCGGCAATGAACCCCGGAAGCCCGGTGAGGTGGCCCTGGCTTATCGATGATCCAGCCACCGCCCGCCAGGCAGGGGTAGAACGGCGAGTGTTATATAACTTACTATTTTTAAGATTAAGTACTACAATATTAATCATTAGTAATATAAATTTCCCCGACGGCGTCACCGTCCCGGTTTTTCACCGTCCGGCCGATCCCGGCCCCCCCTTCGTGCCGGGTAGCGCCCCGGGAACCAGCCGATACGAGAAGAACCGGATTTGTTGGACCCTGCCTTCGCCTGTTCCCGGCGGTAGTAACTTCCGGGCACGACGGTTCACCGGACGCACACTTCCGGTGCTCTTGTCCTGGACGTTCCGTCCGTCGCACGTTCAGGCGCCGCGCGAGGCTGTATCGTTGCCCGGATGAGCAAAGTGCTGGTGCAGGAGACCACCCGGTCGCCCGTATACCTGAAAAAACGTCCTCAAATATTCCGGAGCCGGGAGCCCCCGAATCGGAAAAAGCGTGCAGTACGGCTGCGCCGGGAAAAGTGACGGCTCGTCCCGGCACAGGAGGATGGCCCTGTAAACCTTAACATGGAGATGGTTGAAGAAGAACAGGGCCGTCTTTACTTTTCGTACTCATGCATGATTATCCTGCCGGAACGTCGTGCTGCAAACACACCCCCGGAAACGATCGCACACAGCTGCATGGCTGGCCGTGCGGCCACACCCCGCGCAGAGGCCAGCTACCGCCCAAAAAACAGGGCGATGGGGACCTCTCAGCCCCCCGTAATCTCGGCATGGCATTCGGTGGTCGTATACGGCGAGACCAGCACGTCCTCGATCGTCTTCGACCCCTCCTTCCCCACCACCTTCACCGAGTAACTGCCGATATCGAGGTAGTGGAAGGTATGGGGCGTCACTTCGCCGGTATCGCGGCCATAGAGGTATATCTTGGCGCCCGCCGGGTTGCTTGAGACCTCAAGCGACCCCCAGGTATAGGGTTTGAGGGTGAGCTTCACCGTGGCATCGCCGGAACCGGCCATTAGCAGAACCTCCCGCTCAACCGGTATGTGTCCCGGCTTTGAGACCCCTATCAGGTGTCTCCCTTCCGATATGTTGCTGACGACATACGGCGTGGAGAACTTCGTCAGGAACCCGTCGATCGATATCGCCGCTCCCGCCGGCGTCGACTCCACGAGAAGGCTGCAGGGCGCATCGGAGAACGCAGCCTTCACGGTATCGTTCGATTGGGCGGTGGTGGGTATCCTGTGCGTCCGGTAACTCTCGCCGTCAGAGAGGGTGAGATATGCCCCCCCGATCCCCCTGATCTCGACCGTCTTCGGGAGCCGGTCGCCCAGGTACCTGCCGTTGATCGAGAACGGTTGCTGCGCGTGCTCGTCCGACTCGAACGTGATCGAGCGCGTCAACTCCGCGTTGCCGCTGGTAAACATCACCCGCACCAGGGCGTTTTTATTAATCCAGACCCGTTCTTTGTCGGAACTGAACACGGTCCCCTCTTTCTTCACCTTGATGGTGTGCAGCCCCTCCTTCAGCCCGTAGATGGTGTCGGGGGTCTTCCGGTTCACCTTGCGGCCGTCGACGTAGATCTCTGCCCCCTCCGGGAACGAGTCGATGTAGACGCCGCCGTAGTGGTTCTGCTCCCAGGTGCGGAGCAGACCGGGGGAAGCGGAACCCGGGATCTCGACCACGACCTCGTCGTCGCGCGCAAGCTGGATCTCCCGCTCCACCGGCTCGGCGCCGTCCACGCACACCCGGATCGTATGGGCGCCGCCGGAGAGCCCCGCGAAGGCGGCCGGGGTCGTCCTGCCGGTGTACTCCCCGTCGAGGTCGATGAGCGCGCCCGGCGGATCGGAGAGCACCGAGAGAGCAAACCGCATCGTGGCGATATCGACGGCAGGTACCGGTGTAACCGTAGATGCGGGCTCTGCCGAGGCCGATCTGGGTTCAGACGTGGGCTCCGCCGCCAGCGCCGGTCCCGGCTCCTCCCCGGTGGAGGCGAAGCCGAAGAGCCCGAAGAGCGCCTGGACGGCACCGAACAGCAGGTCGAGCAGCCCGCCCGGGGCCGCCTCGCCGTACCGAACCGCGTAGATGCCGCCCTGCCGGATCGTTGTCGAGACGCTGCCCGCCGCATCGCTCTTCGTCTCCAGCGGCCGCCAG
>MPOY01000571.1 GCA_001896715.1 Methanoculleus sp. EBM-46 | reverse complement strand
CTACGAGAACGGCGGACCGCTCCGCCTCGTCGTCATAACCGAGAGCCCCGACGTCATCACCGAAGGGAGTCCCTGGGTGAAATGGGTCGACCGGGTCGAGGTCCACAGGAAATGAACCGCTCTCCGGTCCTCGCCGTGCTCATCCTTGCCGTGCTCGCGGCATCCGCAGGCTGCGCCGATGCCGGCCCGGAGCGCACCATCCTCATGGTGATTCCGGCAGGCAGCCTCCTTGTCCCGCTCGAGGACATAGAGGCCGCCTTTGAGAGCCAGCACCCCGATATCGACGTCAGGGTCGAAGGGCACGGGAGCATCCAGGCCATCCGGCAGGTGACGGACCTCGGGAGAGAGGTGGATGTCGTCCTGGTCGCCGATGCCTCGCTCATCCCGGATATGATGTACCTGCCGATGGGTGCCGGGGAGGGAAACTACACCGATTGGTACATTCCCTTTGCGGAGAACGAGGTGGTGATCGCGTATACCGGCCGGAGCGCCGGGGCAGGCGAGATCACGGCGGAGAACTGGTACCGGGTCCTCTCCCGCCCCGACGTGCGGGTAGGGTTCTCAAACCCCATGCTTGATGCCTGCGGCTACCGGGCAATCATGGTGACGGCGCTTGCAGAGGAGTATTACGGCGAGCCCGGTCTCTTCGAGGCCATCATAGGCGGTTCGTTCAAGCCGCCCATCGCGGCGGTCTGGACGGACGGCGCCACGACGATCGCCCTGCCGGAACTGATGAGGCCGGCGGCCGAGAAGGTCGCCATCCGTGACGGGAGCATCTATCTCCTCTCGCTCCTCGATGCCGGCGGGATCGACTACGCCTTCGAGTACAGGAGCGTTGCGGAGGAGCACGGACTCCGGTGGATCGATCTTCCCCCCGCAATCAACCTCGGTTCGCCGGAGCACGCCGACGACTACCGGAAGGTGCGGGTGAACCTCGGGTTCCAGCGGTTCCGGTCCATCGGGAGCGAACGGATAGGGCAGCCGATCGTCTACGCGATGACCATCCCGGCAAACGCGCCGCACCCCGCCGAAGCGCGGATCTTCGTGGACTTCATCCTCGATGCATTCCGCGAGGGGAGGGCCGGATGGCCCGACCCCGTGCGGCAGGATCCGGGGACTGCCACAGTGTACCACGCTACGGATTGACAAACCTTTTCCGCACCGGACACCCATGTAAAGGTAGCGTATGCCCGGCGGCGCGGGCTCTCTCCGCCGCCAGGATCGCAACCGTATGACGGATGCCAGGCAGCATGCGGCCGGCACGATACCGATGGGATATTATGTTCTGGAACAGGGCAATAGAAACAATCCGGCCTGAAGAACTCGCGGATCTCCAGCTGAAGCGGCTCAAATGGGCGCTTCGCCAGGCGCAGGAAGTAGGGCTATACCAAAGAAAGTTCAGGGAAGCGGGCATATCGCCCGACGATATCAGGACGCTTGACGATGTGGAGAAGCTCCCGTTCACCTACAAAAAGGAGCTCCAGGCAGGATACCCGTTCGGCCTCTTTGCAGTCCCCATGAGAGAGATCGTCCGGATTCACACGACATCCGGCACGACGGGGAAACCGACCGTCGTCGGCTACACCCGGCAGGATCTCGACAACTGGGCGGACCTGATAGCGCGGAATATGACGATGATCGGTCTTGGAGTAGACGATGTCTTTCAGAACGCGGTCAACTACGGCCTCTTCACCGGCGGTCTCGGGTTCCACTACGGCGCCGAGAAGATCGGCATGACGGTGATCCCGAGCGCAACGGGAAACACCCGCCGCCAGATCGAGATGATCGAGGACTTCGGGGTGACCGCCATCCACTGCACGCCAAGTTACGCCCTTCACCTCGCCGAAGTGGCCGAGTCGATGGGAAAGACGCTCGACACACTCAAGACCGGCATATTCGGGGCGGAACCCTGGTCGGAGAACACGCGGGTGGAGCTCGAACGGCGCCTCGGGGTGAAGGCCTACGACAGTTACGGGCTTTCGGAGATGTACGGCCCGGGGGTGGCGTTTGAGTGCCCGGAGCACAACGGTCTCCATATCTGGCACGACTGTTACCTTACGGAGGTCATCGATCCCGTGACCGGCGAACGGCTCGCCCCCGGCGAGCGGGGAGAGATGGTCATCACGCCGCTCGTCAAAGAGGCCCTGCCGCTCGTCCGCTACCGCACCGGCGACATCACCCGGCTGCTCGAGGGCGAGTGCGCCTGCGGGCGCGGACAGAAGATCGAGCGGATCACGGGCCGGAGCGACGACATGCTGGTTATCCGGGGGATCAACATCTTCCCGTCACAGATCGAGCACGTGCTCCGGTCTCTTCCGGAGGTCGGGGACCAGTTCATGGTCTACGTCGACCGGGTACGGCACCTCGACGAGATGACGATCGAGGTGGAGATGACCCGGGCCGGGTTCTCAGGCGAGCTCCAGGACCTCGCCCGCGTCCAGAAGAAGATTGTCGGCGAACTCCACAGCACCCTCGGCCTCCGGACCGCGGTGAAACTGGTGGAGCCCGGGTCGCTGCCCCGGTTCGAGGGGAAGGCAAAGAGGGTCATCGATCGCCGGGGGACCGTCTGATGGCGCCCTGGAACCGGCAGATCGAGGTCATGCCGCCCGACGAACTGCGGCAGCTCCAGTACAGGCTCGCAAAGTCGCTCATCCGGCGGCTCTACGAGACGAGCGAGTTCTACCGGCGACGGATGAAGGAGCGCGGCGTTGTGCCCGACGATATCGGGTCGCTTGCGGATATCGGGAAACTCCCGTTCATGTATAAGGGAGACCTCCGCGATAACTACCCTGACGGCCTCTTCTGCGCACAAAAGGATGAGCTGGTCCGCTACCACGTCTCATCGGGGACGACCGGGAAGCCGACCGTCGTCGGCTACACCCGGCAGGACATCGAGAACTGGAGCGAGTCGCTGGCGCGCGCGTTCTCCTCCTGCGGCTTCGGGCGCGGGGACGTGCTCCAGGTGAGTTACGGCTACGGCCTCTTCACCGGCGGCCTCGGCGTCCACTACGGCGCCGAGAGGGTCGGCGCAACCGTCCTCCCGACAAGTGTCGGGAACACCGAACGGCAGATCGAGCTGATGCAGGACCTCCACACCACCGCCATCGCCTGCACCCCCTCCTACCTCCTCCACATGGGCGAGGTGGCGGAGAAGATGGGCGTCTCGATCAAGAACGACACCGATCTCCGGATCGGCATACTCGGCGCAGAACCCTGGTCGGAGCAGATGCGGGGCCGGCTTGAGGAGTGGCTCGGTATCCGCGCCTACGACATCTACGGCACGAGCGAACTCTCCGGGCCCATGTTCACCGAGTGCTCCGAGCAGCAGGGCATTCATATATGGGGCGACATCGCCCTCGTCGAGGTCGTCGATCCCGAGACCGGCGAGGCGCTCCCGCCGGGTGAACGGGGCGAGATGGTCGTCACCATGCTCCAGAAGGAGGCGTTCCCCCTGGTCCGCTACCGGATCGGAGACATCACGGTCCTGGACGAGGAGCCCTGCGCCTGCGGGCGGACTCATCCGCGGATCCGCCGGATCCAGGGGCGCGTGGACGACATGCTGATCGTCAGGGGCATCAACGTCTTCCCCTCACAGGTGGAGCACGTGCTGCTCGAGATACCCGAGGTCGGCAGGCACTTCCAGATCGTCATCGACCGGAAGGGCGCGCTCGATACCATGCTCGTGCGGGTGGAGGTGAGCGAGGAGGCGTTCTCCGACAAGATCACCGAACTCATGGTGATCAAGAAGGCGGTGGAGCACCGCCTCAAGACCACG
>MPOY01000139.1 GCA_001896715.1 Methanoculleus sp. EBM-46 | reverse complement strand
TGGTGGCCTGCTCTCGGAAGGTGTCTCTATGTCCAGGGCAAGCTCCCGGATAATCCGGCAAAAGATAATCCGATTGTCCCGGATCACCTTCGCCGCCGGGTGTTCCTTCACTTGCCCGTAGCGGTCACGAACATACATTCCATCGAGTTTTATTTGTTCCTCGCCCTGGTGGATGTCATCGAGGCACTTGCACGCCATTGATAGACGCTCCAGGTCGTGGGCTTCCTCAAGAACATATTCACTCATGATTTTCCGCCAAAACTTGCGTCCATTGGCCTGGATCCCTGCCGGTGTTTTTGCCTTCATGATATCCTCTCAACTTGTTTAACCGGGTACACGCGCACTAAATCGCGACTACCAGCGCGATTAAGGTCTCGCGCCGCCCTGGAGATGTAGGGTAGGGGGGATATTACAACCAGTTGTATTATCATTTTTAACAACCGATACATGCTTCTGACTACACCCCACCTGGTCGGCCTGGTCCTGCCTATGGAATCGGTGCGGGTGGTGGGGATATTATGCGTATGCATATTATCTGATTTAACCCTTGCAACTGTAGACTGATTACACCCCACCTGTTCGGCGATCTCCTGTTGTGATTTCTCCGGGAACTCGCGCAGGGTCATGCCTCGCCCCCCATCGTGCCACGCATTGCCAGACGCATAAGGAAGGCTGACTGCCGGTCCAGCAAGTTCTTGATTGCCCTGATTCGCTCAAGGTCGCTCCCTACCTCTGCGGCAAGCGTTTGAATAAGATCCATGAATTGCTCGCGTGTGGATGCCCGCTCGGAGAGTGCATCCAACTCGGCCAGTTTGGTTTCAAAGGATTGCATCGTATTCCATCCTTTCATGCTAGGTATTCATTGTTCATATAAGACGCTGCACCGAGGTCGAATTCATCCCCCAGCCCCGCTTCCCGCCTCATCTCTTCCACCGCCTGAACAAGCTCATCCGGCACCGCCTCGGAAACCGCAGAAACGCCGCCCGCAGGATTTTGGCTCTTTTTCTTCCCATTTTCCTGGTTGAAGTGCTGCATAGAATTACCCCCTACCCCTGGTAATACTAGATAGTACTGTCACCCATGCCCCCCATTGGGTCTTTTTGGGATTTATGGGCTTGTCTGCCTGCAAGGTGGCATGATTGCCTGTTTTGCCGCTTCTTTGTGTTCCAGTTTCGGCTGTCATCCATGCCCCCCTTTCAGTGCTGCCTTTTTGGTCTTCGGCTGTCGCCCATGACAGTGAGTCGGCTGTCGCCCATGTCAGTCGAAAATGTTTTATCTCCCGCCGTTGCCCGTGCTCTCTTTCCGGCTGTCCTGGTCTGATTGTACTTTGAAAGGGAGTCGCTGAAGCACACCCCCTTCGGTGCGGTCCTTGGAGCAAAAGCAGAGGTTCCATAATGCTTCCAGTCATCAATAAGGTCGTACTCGCTGCATTCCTTATGACCGCGAAGCTGGCCGCCTTGCTTGGCAATTTCGAGGAAGCCGTGCTCAATGAGTTCTTTAATGCAACGCCTGAATTGCTTCGCATTAATGCCGTATGCCGCCGCTTCGCTGTATGGAAGTTTCAGCCCGGTATTATGGTAAACAGGCTTCTTCTTGCGGCCCTTGCCCTCATAGTGCCATTCACGCCTTGATAGGAAGAGCTGTAAGACATACTTGGAAGTGTGGGTCAGCGAGATAAAGGCTCCCGATCTAAACATCTCCTGAGGCATCCGCAGATCGCGTTCATGATACCAGCCATTGGCTTTCAGCACTTTCGGGTCAGGAGCATACATAGCGCGCCCCCTTCCGTTGCTTGCCAATCATGAGCAAGAGCACAATCTTTGCTTCATCCGTCAGTGTGCGGTATGCTCTGGATTGCTTCATCTCGGGTGGTATGGGCAGTTCACGCTCCAGCCATTTACGCCGCTCACCCACAGTTTTGAGGTCATCGGGTGGCTTAATCATTGTCGAGGGCACTGGATCGAGATTCCATGAATTCCACAACGGAGCGTGTGGGATAGGCGATCTTCCGTCCGCAGCGAATGCGGCCCCTTATGCCCCTGCCCTGAGAATCAAGGTTCGCGCAATATTTCGCCGTGAGAAGCCCGCCAGTGAATCTGTCTATTTCCTCGCGGGCAACGTAGGGAGAAGGCCAGTTGTCGGCCAGGGCCTTCAATGATACTGAATTCTTCATATGTCCCTCCCGTTCTTGTAGGTTCCCTTGGGTTCCTACTACAACGTTACACGACATATGGCTCACGAAGGGAGGTCTTCGTGAATGTTTCTCTTCTTATACTCGGCCCTTATCCAAGTAATGATATTTGGAAGTGTACTTAGCTTGATTTCCTTAATTCCTTCGGCTTCCTTATATTGACACATGTTTCCAGTATAACTGTTATAAAAAACGTAATGGTCATGCTGGGTTAAGTAGGCTTTTCTGTGAATCTCTTCCTCATCAAAATCGGCCAGGCTATTAATTGAACAAGAATGTTTTGCCTTAAATCTACTGATGAACGCTTGCGCGCTCAACTCTATAGGCTCTCCCTTGCATACTTCACACAGATGAGGATATCTATAATGGTCTATGATTGCCTGCCTTATTCCCCAATTACCCTTTTTGTATCCGGACCGCCTGCCCAGCTCTTTTCTTCTCTCACTTTTCCGGTCCTGCTTTTTTCGCATAGTATCAAGGGCGTGCATCTTATAATCACTAATGACCCTCTCCATTTCCAGAAGCCTAGAGAACAAGTATTCTTTCTCATTAGCGGGAAAATAGTATTTATAGGCGCTTAGTATGGAATATATGCTCGAAAGAGCTTGTGCGCCTTCATGGAAAGGATATCTGCACCTGTAATAGCTCTCTAATCCCTTCGCGCCTTCGGCATCATTGATCGAAGAAATTTCCTCCTTGTGTGCCGGGTAGATACTCATAAGACTTTTCTTTATCGAGTGAGCAAGGGTTCGCAAGTTGTAATTAATCTGTTTCTCTGCACCCACATGGAAGGCGTCCGCCCCTTCAGTTGGAGGTATATATAGTGCATCAATGCAATCGCGCGTGGCATAAAAGATGTGCATCATTGTATCGGCATCAAGATCTTCAATTGATTCGATATCTTCATCAAACTCTCGCTCATATTTGAACTTCATATCACAGCCCCTATGCTGTCCCTATAAAATCAGGGGAGAAGCCGGGCAGGGTCCCCGGTTTTCGGCCCGTCGGCCTATCTCCCCTCTGGCCCCTAGGCCAACTTCTGCCCCTTGCCTTCCTCTTGATTCTCCTGTTCCTTGGCCTTCAGTGACTTCTCAAAGGTGTTGACTGCCGCCTGCAGGGTATTGGCCCCCAGGTGAGCATATCTTTCCGTCATGCTGATTACAGAATGCCCCAGGAGTTCCTTCACGACATACAGGTCCACGCCGCCCTCCACCAACCATGATGCATATGTGTGTCTGAGCGTATGGAACACTACCCGCTGCCTTGGGTCCGTTATGCCCTTGTTGAGCCCCAGGGCATCCACCACGCGGTCAAAGGACCTCGATACCCGGTCAATCTTCTTTCCACCTTTTGCCTGGAAAACAAGCTCGTCATTATTCCCCCGCCTCATGCCTTCCAGAATGGCCCTTACCGCGTCTGTCATATAAGCGGCCCTGGTCCTGCCATTCTTTGAATTCCTAATTGTGAGAATGCCCCTCACCAAGTCGATATCGCTCCAGGCAAGGCTTGCAATCTCATTGAACCGCAAGCCGCAATGAAGAGAGAAAAGAGCCATGTCGTGCACAAGCTCACTCTTTTTCTTCAATGCCGGGAGAAGTAAATTGACTTCATCATGAGATAAGAACCTCATGCGCCTATTGTCGAATTTCGGCTTTTTCACTTCCGCTGTCGGTGCAGGCCCCTCATACATGCCAATGCCTCTGGCATGGTGGAACACCTGACGGACAACTGCAATCATGTACTGAATGGATCGGGGAGACTGCCCTTTGTCGTGCATCTTCTTCTTAATCTGTTCAATGTTGAATTGCCCGATCTGTTTCAATGGCAAGCTGCCGATAGTGGGATCTATCCACGCCTTGAATAGAGACTTTTCGCGCCTGATGGTGTGGGCTTTCTTTTCAATCTCTGCTTGTGGAAGGTATGTGTCATTGAAGTAATCCTTGAACGTAAGCTCGTCCTGTTCCTTCTGCTGGCGCTCTCTTTCTTCGACTTGCTTCTTTTCTTGTATTATCCGGTCTTCATCCCTTCTTCGGGTCGGCCCCTGCCCCGTCTTGGCATTCTTGATGTATTCCTCCAGCTTGGCTCTGGCCTTTGCCTCTGTCATCCCGTCACTTTCCCATCCAAGGCCCTCTTCCATCCTGACGGGTTTATCGGTTACAGGGTCTTTCCTTTGGTATCGGATAGCGAAATATCGGTCATAATATACCCCGTGCTTCCTGGTCGGATGCTTCCGATATCTCACCCCTGGAAAGTTTGATTTGTACCACTTCATATATGTCCTCCCGTCTGCCTGTCCCCACTTTGTCCCCACTTTAAACTTGATTTAATGGGAAGTCAAGGGAAACTGTAGGAGCGTATCTTTATGATATGTCGTGTTATTTGGTTTTCGGAATGGCTTGTGATGCCGTTCTGGATAGGACTGAAAATCCCCGTGTCGGCGGTTCAATTCCGTCCCTCGGCACCAGTCAATTTGGGATCAGGTCTCAACATCCAACATGTGTAAGCTGATGGGGCG
>MPOY01000403.1 GCA_001896715.1 Methanoculleus sp. EBM-46 | reverse complement strand
TGATCTATATCTACGCATCCCTTGCATACTCCATCAGCCAGGTCTACTGGCTCCCCGTCCTTATCGTCATCAGCCTGTTTCTCGCGCGGATCGTCTTCACCGACGGCGGTGTTCAACGTGTCACCGTCGCACGATCGGTCGTCTTCTACCTCATAGCCGCCGGGTTCCTCCTCTTGCGCCACCTGGCACTGGGGCATCCCGTTCTTCTCTACCTCCGGGGAATCGTGCTTGTTGGTATCGTTGCTTTTCCCATCCTCTACGTATGGGAGCGACGGCGTACGCCGGAGGGAACAGATTGATGGCGACCCATGGAGCGATGGATCGGCTCTGCGTACTCCTCCGGGATATATTCGGGAGAATGGTCTGCAACGAGTGCTCTTTGACGGAGCCGGAAGCAGGCATGCAAAAACTCCGGGAGGCCGCGTGATGTCTCTCGTGGAGACGATACGGGCCTACCTCGGGTGGTGTCCCATGGCGGGGCCGGTACGGATGGATCTCCCGGTGCGGCCGGGAACGGTCGCGGCACCGGGCAGGCGGGAGGGGGCACTCCGGGTCGAACCCGGGTGGTGGAACCGCTACCACAACCAGCTACTTGTCATGGCGCTGATCGCATCGGCGGCGACGGCGATGCTTTTCCTCCTGATCGGAGATACGTCGGGGTATCCGGTCGTGTGGACGGGCCTGGGCTTTGGCGTGGGGTGGACCATCGGCTTCCTGCTCAGTTACCGGAAGCAGTATGCACGGATTACCGCCGGTGAGTTCCGCAGGGAGAACATGAGCCGGCGGCAACGCCTCGTCCGGGATCTGAGTGTACCGGTGGCCGCCGTCATTCTCATCGCCGCTCTGGCGTACATTGTTCAAAACGGCATGCCCGGCTGGGTCGTCGGGTTCATGCTGGGGTTGAGCCTCATCGGGTGGACCACGTATGGTATTACGATCCTCTGGGAGCGGCGGCACCGGACAACCATGATAGCGGAGAAAGGATCGATGTACACCCTGGATACGGCGATACAGGAGGAGATGCTATGGCGCTGAGGTTTGCTGAAGCGATACGGAGGTTTATGGGCTGGTGCCCGAACGCGGCAATGGCCGGTGCCGTCCGACACCGGTGTGCCATACCGGATGCCGGGGTCGAGACGGTGAAAGAGAGCAACCGGGAGGTCGTGGAAGGCGCACTGGTGGACTACGGATTGATCGGCACGCCGGGGAGGCTCTTCCTGCTGGTGCTTGCC
>MPOY01000397.1 GCA_001896715.1 Methanoculleus sp. EBM-46 | reverse complement strand
GATTCCTGCCTTGATAAAGGGCCGTCGCCGGCAGACTCCAGCAGAATACTCTCCGGAGGGAGATTGCGAAAACCATCGGAAGTGCGCCAAGACTTTTATCTATTTCTCCCCAATGGGTATAAGAATGCCTCGCATTTACCTCGGAAAGATCCCGCTTCGCTGGTGCGATACCTGCCATACCCCGGTGCTCTCGGGAACCTGTGCCTGCGGAGCGCCAGCCCGCCCGGTAGCCGTCACGCCACCGGGAGATGCCCGCCCCGCGTTCCCTGATGACGTCGATCGGGTCAACCGCGTATTCTGCGAGCATTTCGGAGCGCCGCTGATACCGGAAGGGCACCTGTCGCTCCTCAACAAGGTTCCCGCCGACGATCGCATGGACGAGATCGTCCTTGGCGGCGCGGTCGTGGGCGCGATCCGCTATATTCCCGGAGAACAGTGCTGGGAGCCCCTCCCGCGCCCGAACGCCGCTGCCTTCCTGCGGCCGACGAAACGCTACGTCGTCGTCGACGATGGGGCGATCCCATCCATCCGTGACGGGGGGGCAAGCGTCCTCGCACCCGGCCTCCTCTCGATCGATCCTGCCGTCGCCGAAGGCGATGAGGTCTTCATACTGACAGAAGCCGGCGAATGCATCGGTGTCGGCAGGGCGAAGGTCGACGCCGCCGTCGCCACGACGATGGAGCGGGGGCTCGTCGTCCGGACGCGCAGGAACGTTTCATCAGCCTGTGTCCCGGGCGAGGCGACGTGGGAAGATGCCGTTGCGGCAAACGAACGCATCCTTGCGGAGTACGAGGCCGCGAGCATCCAGTTCGTCCGGGATGTTGCGGAGAAGAACCCGGAGCGGCCCACGGTCTCCTACTCGGGCGGGAAAGACAGCCTCGCAACCCTGCTTATCGTCTTAAAAGCGCTCGGCCCGGTTCCGCTCCTCTTTGCCGATACGGGGCTTGAGTTCCCCGAGACCTGCGGGAACGTGGAGGCGGTGGCAGAACGCTATGGGCTTGAGGTCCTCCGGGTATGCGATGAGGCAGCGTTCTGGAGCGAGTTTGAGAGGAGCGGCCCGCCGGCCGTCGATAACCGCTGGTGTTGCCGGGTCTGCAAGCTCCACCCCCTCGGCCGCCTGATCGACGAACACTTTGGAGAGTGCCTCTCGTTCATCGGGCAGCGGAAGTACGAGTCGGTGCGGCGGATGCAGAGCAGGCGGGTCTGGCGGAACGACCGTGTCCCGCAGCAACTCTCGGCGGCCCCCATCCAGCAGTGGACCGCGATGCACGTCTGGCTCTACATTTTCCGCGAGAAAGCCCCCTACAACCGCCTCTACGAGCGCGGGCTCGACCGCATCGGATGTTTCATGTGCCCTTCAAGCGACCTTGCGACGTTTGCGCTCATCAGGGAGTCCTGCCCCGAACTCTCTGAGATGTGGCTCGCAAAACTTGCCGGATGGCAGGAGAAGCAGGGCCTCCCCCGTGACTGGGTCGAGCGCGGGTTGTGGCGCAAGCGGGGAGGCGCCGACGAGGAAGAGGATAGTTATAATTGATTGCGGGCCCGGCAGCCTCCGGGGTTGAACAGGCAGGGGCGGTCGCGGCAATCACGATGGATCCGGTGACGACCCCCTTCCCGTCGCCGGCGCCATATCTCTTTTC
>MPOY01000209.1 GCA_001896715.1 Methanoculleus sp. EBM-46 | reverse complement strand
GTTCTTCGGGGCGTTCTTGACCTTTGCCGCGATCTTCGCCGCCACCCAGGTCCCGCTCGCCATCATCGAGGGCGCGGTCATTGCGCTGGTCTTCAAGTACATCGTCCAGCTCAAACCCGAGATCCTCACCCGCCTAAACCTCCTCTCCGAGAGCACCATCCAGAAACTCCGGGAGGTTCCGGCATGAAGTACGGCATGGAGATCGCGGTCGCCGCGCTCATTGTCATATTTGCCGCCGTCTTCCTGTTCCAGGATGCTGCTATCCGCGCCTCGGGAGAGGAGGCCTGGGGCGGGGCCGACAGCAACGCCGCCGATCTCATCGAGGCCTCGGGCTACGAGCCCTGGGTGGAGCCCTTCTGGGAACCCCCGAGCGGCGAGATCGAGTCGCTCCTCTTTGCCCTGCAGGCCGCCATCGGCGCGATAGTCATCGGGTACATATTCGGCTACTGGCAGGGCGGCAGGAAGGCCGCCTGACTCGCGGCGATCGGGGTAAGGGGAACAGGGATATGCACGAGGTGCTCGAAGACTTTGCCCGGACAAACGCTCTCCGGCAGGTAAACCCCGGCCTCAAACTCTTCGTCGGGCTTGCGAGCATCCTCCTCTCCGTCTCGTCGCCCGGCCCTGTCGCCCCCCTGCTGGTCGCGGCATCGATGAGCGCCGCCGTCCTCCTCCTCGCGCGCATACCCCCCCGGGTCTACGCCCGCCTCCTCCTCATCCCGGTCTCGTTTGCTCTGATGAGCATCGCCGTGGTCCTCTTCATCACCGGAGGCGGAGCGGTCCTCCTCGAGGTTCCCGGCCTTCCCCTCGCCGTCACGGCCGGCGGCGCAAACCTTGCCGTCCTCCTCCTCGCCCGGGTCTTCGGCGGCATGTGCTCGCTCTACTTCATCGCGCTCACGACGCCGATGACCGAGGTCTTCGATATACTCCGGAGGCTCGGGGTGCCCACCGTCCTTCTCGATATCGCCATGCTCACCTACCGGTTCATTTTCATCCTCATCGAGGAGGCCGGCCAGATCTACCGTTCGCAGGTGATGCGCCTCGGGTACGGCCGGTTCCGCGAGTCGGTGAACTCATTCGGGATGCTCGCGGGAGCCCTCTTCATACGGACCTGGGAGGGCGGCGAGGCCCTCGTGCTTGCGATGGATGCACGCTGTTATGATGGAAAACTCGATATTCCCGGGGAACTCCGGCCGATATCCCTCCTAGCGCTCGCCGCGGCCCTGCTCTACACCGCAATCATCCTCGGCGTCTTGCTCTCCACCGGAGGAATTGCCTTCTTATGACGACACCACTGCTTGAGACCGACAACGTCGCCTACACCTACCCGGACGGCACGGCCGCCCTTGCCGGGGTGAGCATCCGGATCGCTGCCGGTTCAAAGACCGCTCTCGTCGGCCCGAACGGCGCCGGAAAGTCGACGCTCCTCCTGATGCTCAACGGCATGCTCCGGCCCGCCTCGGGCGAGGTCCGCTTCTCCGGCCGACCGATCGCCTACGACCGCCGGAGCCTCCGGGAACTCCGCCGGCAGGTCGGGTTCGTCTTCCAGAACCCCGACGTCCAGATCATCGCTCCGACCGTCGAGGCCGACGTGGCCTTCGGGCCGGTGAACCTCGGTCTCTCTTCCGACGCCGTCCGCCGGGCGGTCAAAGGCGCGCTCGGTTACGTCGGACTTGACGGTTACGAGAGGCGGCCGCCCCACCACCTCTCCGGCGGCGAGAAGAAACGAGTCGCCATCGCCGGCATCCTCGCGATGGATCCGGCGGTCCTCGTCTTCGACGAACCGACGAACACCCTCGATCCCGCGAGTTCCGAGGAGGTGATGGAACTCCTCGACGAGCTTGCCTCCTCCGGGCGGACGGTGCTCATATCCACGCACGACGTCGAGCTCGCCTACCGCTGGGCCGACTCGGTCGTCCTCATGGAGCGGGGAAGCATCCTCGCCCGGGGGTCGCCGGAGGAGGTCTTTTCGGACCACGATCTCCTCGCGGCCGCCCGCTTAAAGCCGCCCGCTCTCCTTGACCTCTACAACGAGCTCGGTCTTTTGGGCATCGTCGCTCCCGGCACCCCCCCAAAGTGCGTGCTTGAGTTCACCGACCGGATCGAGCGGGCGATGCACGGCCGCGCCCCGGCCCGGTGTGAGCCCGGGGCGATCTCCGTCTGCGACGCCGACCGGATCGACGCAGCCCATATCCGGGCACTCGTGGAACAGGGCACGGTCGCGCACGTCGGGGCGATGGGCACCCGCGCGAAGGAGTTCGCCGGCCGGGAACAGATCTTCCTCGACTACACCTACGGGGTCATCGACAAGTGCATCTTAAAGGCTCTCATCGGAGAGAACTCGCTCATCATCACCACCGGGGGGATGGTCGAGCATGCCCGCCGGCGTATCGGGGAGTACAGCACCGGGAGCGGGAGGGCTATCAGGGTGACCACGGTGCAGGAGCCGGCGAACGACCTTGCCGCCCGGGAGTGATCGGGGCCGCACCACCGGTGAATTGGCCGGAAACCTTCGTGTATTCTTCTTTCCCCGGGTCCGCCGGTCTTGCCGGGCGAAGGTTAATCCGGTGTCGGCACCTGAAGATACTTTATGATGCTCGAAGAGGTGCTGCAACGGATATCAGAACAGGCAAAACGGAAGCGGTTGACCCTGCCTGACCAGAAGACCAAGATCGTCTGTACCATCGGGCCCACATCCCGGTCCCCGGAGGTGCTCGCCGGGCTGGCCCGGGCCGGCATGAACGTTGCCCGGCTCAACCTCTCCCACGGAACGTTTGACGAGCACCGGGAGAACATCAGAAACATCCGGGCCGCTGCCGAGGAGACCGGGCTCCCCATCACGATCCTGATCGATCTTCCGGGGCCGAAGATCCGGATCGGCGACCTTGCGCACGAGCCCCTGGAACTCGAGAAGGGCGAGGTCGTCACCCTCACGACCGCCCCGGTATCAGATGACCCTTCCCGGATACCCGTCGAGTTCCCACAGTTTCCCCAGCTGGTCTCGGAGGGGAGCACCGTCTTCCTCAACGACGGGTTCCTCCAGCTCCGGGTCGACAACGTCGCCGAGAAGAATGTCCGGGCGACCGTGGTCATCGGCGGTCCCCTTCTCTCGCGCAAAGGGATGAGCCTCGTCGGCGGCGGGGGGATCGTTGCGCTCAGCGCCGTGACCGACCGCGACCTCGAGTGCATCGACTTCGGGCTCAACGAGGGGCTTGACACGTTCAGCATATCCTTCATCGAGCGGGCGGAGGATATCCGGAAGGCCCGGGCGTATGCGGCCGGATCCGGGAAATCCATCCGGGTGATAGCCAAGATCGAGCGACAGGAGGCGCTTCATCACCTCGATGAGATCCTCGGCGAGACCGATGGGGTCATGATCGCCCGCGGCGACCTCGGCGTCCAGACTCCCATCGAGGAGGTTCCTGCGGTGCAGAAGCGGATCATCCAGAAGGCCAACATACTCGGCCGGCCGGTGATCACCGCCACGCAGATGCTGATGTCGATGACCGACAACATCCGGCCCACCCGTGCGGAGGTGACCGACGTCGCGAACGCCATCCTCGACGGGACGGATGCGGTCATGCTCTCCGAGGAGACGTCCATCGGGAAGTATCCGGTCGAGACGGTCGCGATGATGGCAAAGATCGCCCGATCGACCGAGGAGAAGCGCACGGCCGTCGGAGGCAGGTGTGCCCCTCTCAGCTACTTCCGGGAGGGGAAGGGTCGGGAGAGGATCACCGTCAACGATGTCGTCTCCTTAAACGTCATCGAGGCGCTGGATGCGCTCAATATCCGGTTCGTGCTGACACCCACCCGTTCCGGGAGCACTCCGCGAAACATCTCGCGGTTCAAGCCCGGGGCCTGGATCCTTGCGTTCACCCGGAACCCGGCCACTTCCAGGTTCCTCGCGTTCTCCTACGGGGTCTGCCCGTTCCTGATCCGGAGCGAAAAGGAGTACTGGCACGGCGCGATACTCGACTCGGTCCGGGATTCGGGTCTCATCCGTCCCGGGGAGCGCGTGGTGCTCACCGAGGGGGTATCCCCCGGGCGCGAGGGGACCGACTCGCTCATCATCCTCACGGTCGACTGAGGGCGGGTCCTCTCACCTCAGGACAGACATCTCCACCTCCGCCGGTGTCGTGATCGGGCTCATCCTGATCCGGCTTACCGGGCTTGACCCCATCGTCGTGCCCGATGTCGCCGCCCTCATCACAAAGGCGCGTTTTGACCTCACGCGGTGATCGCCTGCGGAATCTTTGCCGCCTGCCCGGAGTGCGACCGGCCGGCGCTCCATGGGAGATCGGAAGCAGAACGGTGACCCACGGCCCACGATATCTCAGAGCAGCAGCGTGAGGGCGAGGCAGGCCACGACCGGAATGACGAGGTTGTCGTCCACGGGGCTCACCAGCTCGGCGGCGGCTGCGGCCGCGGCCGTCACGAGGGCGACCGCCGGTGGGACGAGGAGACAGAGCGCCACCGTCGTCACCGCGACCCCGGCGAGCGTCCCCTCAAGAGACTTGTGGTTGTAGATCCGGGTCTTCCCGAACCGGGTGCCGGCGAGGGTGGTGACACTGTCGAGGAGCGAGAGCACCACAAGGCCGGCGAAGACTATCTCTCTCTCGAAGAAGACGAGGCAGAAGAGAGCGCCGAGCGCGAAGAAGAGTGCTCCCCGGCCGGGTGCCGCGTCCCGCCGCTCGAGGTTGATGATGATCGTCGATATGACCGGGATGGTGTAGCCCCGGGAGACAGCGTCGGAGAGGATGAACCCCGTGAAGAGGGTGAGCACGAGGACGGAGAGGGTGAAGTCGCGGTCGAAGGCGAGGATAAATCCCGCAATCCCGAGGCCGAAGAGGAGGTGGACGACCTGGCGGAGCGGTTCGTTCATTGTATCAGAGGTTGGTGCGGAGCTGGTTAAACCCTCTGCAGGCGGGAGCTGCAGAAGGGTGTTTTAGACACCCGGACAGGCCTTTGCGGCTTCGCGCGAGCTCGAGGGTATGGGCAGTGAAACGGTCTCGCTCGTTGAGCGCGAAGGGAAGTTTTGCCTATCAGTCGATCTTTTGCGTTTCCCGCGGCAACGCGAGAGGGAGATTGCCGGCAATAAGGCCCTTTGCGAGGGGCCGGCGCCGCCCGGCGGTCTCACCGCGAACGGCACTCCCGTATGAACGCCCGGGCCTCCTCATCGGTGATCGCGTAGGTCGCCTGGGCCTCGAGCGCGATCACCCGGAGGATCACCGCCACGTCGTCGAGGCGGCGCTTGTGGTCGCCGCGGACGTGTCTTCTCACCTCGCGGAGGGTCTCAAGCGCGGTTCCGACGTTTGCTATCGTGCATAACGCGCTCTCCCGGGTGCCGCTCTCGACGGCGGGGGTGCGCGGTGGCGACCGGGCGGAAGGGGCAGGAGCCATCCTGCTTACTCTCACGCTCCGGAGATTTGAACCTGCTGGAACGTTCTCCGCGAACGTATTTATCCAGAAACCTCAAACCAGAACTGAGTATCTCCCACCCCGGGAGTTTCATCCATGACCGTGGACCATACAACCAGCGCCCCCGGGCCGGCCCGGTGGAAGGCCTTCCTCCAGAACGCACACCTCATCGGCCTCATAAAATTCGTCCTTCCGCTCGCCCTCATACCGGTCATCTTTGCGGCGCTCTACCTGACCGAACCCTACCAGCAGTTCCTCGTTCTCTCCGGCCTGCTCGTTGCCTACTTCGTTCCCCCGGCAGGCAAGGAGACGATCATACCGATCGCGATCCTGATGGGTTACCCCTGGTGGCTCATCATGCTCGTGATCTTCCTCCTCGACGTTGCCGTCTCCCTCTTCGTCGTCTGGAACTTCGATCTCGCGCTGAAGATCCCGTTCATTGGCCGGTTGCTCGAGAGCGGTATGGCGGTGGCCCGAAACTACACCGAGTCACAGCCCTGGCTCCGGCGGCTCTCGACGGTCGGGCTCATCCTCTTTGTCTTCTTCCCGCTCCAGGGGACCGGGGCGATGAACGGGTCGATACTGGGAAGGCTGCTCGGGCTCGATGAATCCCGGGTCTTTGGTTGCGTCTGTATCGGGTCGTTCGCATCCAGCCTCATCATCGCGCTTGGCGCCGATGTCCTCATCGATATCTACCAGGAGGATCCGGTGCTCGGTATCGGGCTGCTCGTCCTGATCGTTATCATCATCCTTGCCGGGGTGGTGGGATGGCGGATGCGGGACCGGAAGCTCAGGGGCCGGGTACCCCGGTGAGGGTGCCGGCGCGGGCTCTCTTCCGACGATAAATCGACAGTTCTAACATTTCCCGCTCCCCATCTCTCTTACGAGAGGGATAGAATGAGTTCTCTGCCATACCCATGGGTCATTGCTGCCGTGGCGGTCCTGGTCGCTGCCGGCGCTACATTTGCGCTGCTGAACCAGCCGGCAACCGATGATCGTGCCGCATCAGCGCTCCTGATCCGGGCACAATCCGATATCACCGTGGCACTCGAAACGCTGGATGGCCGCCTGAGCCATGCGGCGTCCCGCCTCGGGGCCACGGGCCTGAACGACACCGCCGCCCGCGCGGTCCTCTCAAACCTCGCCGCTACCGATCCTGCGATCGTCGACTGTACGGCCTCCAACCCGGAAGGCACGCTCGTCGCCGCCGAACCGGCGGCGTATCATGGGGCGGAGGGGACAGATCTCCGCGATCAGCCCAATGTCCTGTATGTCCTCTCGTCGAAGCGGCCGGTCATGAGCGAGGTGATCACGGTCGCGGAGGGGTTCCCGGCGGCGGTGATCAGCACGCCGGTCTTTACGAACGAGGGCCGTTTTGCCGGGTTTACCTCCGCCGTCTTCCGGCCGGAGGTCCTGATCGGCAACGCCGTCGGCCCGGCGGTGAACGGAACTCCCTTCCAGGTGATGGTCGTCCAGACGGATGGGCGGGTGCTCTACGACACCGACCCGGTCCAGGTCGGGCGGATGACGTTTGAGGACCCGCTCTACGCGGACTATCCCGACCTGCTCGACGTGGCCCGGCGGGTCGCTGCCGAACGTTATGGGACCGCGGCGTATGCGTTTACCGCCGGCGGGCGATCGGTGCAGAAGGAGATCGCCTGGACGACGACCGGCCTTCATGGGGCTGAGTGGCGGGTGGCGGTGATCCGGGAGGCTTCCCCTCACCCCGCTTCCGGATCGTCCTCCCATATACCCAGCCGGTTTCCCTCCGTATCCTCGATGACGGCAAAGTAACCCCGCCCCGGAACCGCCCTCTTCCGGACCACGACCCTTCCGCCGGCCCGCTCCGCCCGAACCGTATACTCTTCTACCGAAGGGACGCCGACAAAGACCGTTATCGGCTCTCCGGGATGGGCTCGCGGGAGGATCTCGCCGCCGATCCCGTCCGTCGCGAGCTCGAAGGCTCCTTCTATCCCCGGGAACGGCTTTGCCGCCCAGGCAAAGGCTTCTTCGTAGAACCCCCGTGCCCGCCCGGGGTCGGCGGCGGGTATATTGAACCAGACTATCGTCGGCATGCATCCCGGTGGAACCTGCGGCAGATAACTCTTTCTCCCGGTGCTGTCGTGCATGCATGCCCTCTGGAACCTTGAGTCTTCTATGCCTGCATGAACGGATCACGACCGTCGCACACGTTCTGGTCCCCCGGGCAGGTAAGGCGGGCAATCGAACGAGAGGTTGCAGCGACCATAGATACCTGGCGGCAACGGTTCCAGGGGCGTGTGAGAAAATGAGTGAGAACGAGAGGTTACCGGGGGAGGCGGGTGGGTGAACCTCTGGGTCCGCGTTGTGTCTTAAAATCGGTAATAAGGTAACTATAAGTATGCTGATCGCACTCCTCTTCTCTAAGAGCATGATTGTGAGAACTACCCCTCTAAAACTGCTGCTCCCGGCGCTCGTCGTGGTGCTCGGGATCTGCATGACGGCGGGCTGCACGTCGGATACGGCCACACCGAAGACGACCGCTACAGCCACGACGGCTCCTGCCGCCGGCAACGCCTTTGCGCTGCTGAACCAGTCGGCGGCCGATGATCGTGCCGCATCAGCGCTCCTGATCCGATTGCAGTCCGACATCACCGTGGCGATCGAGGCGCTGGATGGCCGCCTGAGCCGTGCGGCGTCCCGCCTCGGGGCTACGGGCCTGAACGACACCGCCGCCCGCGCGATCCTCTCAAACCTCACCGCTACCAGCCCTGCGATCGCCGATAGCGTGGTCGTCAGTGCGGAAGGTATACTCATCGCCGCCGAACCGGCGGCGTATCACGGTGCCGAGGGCGCAGATATCCGGTACCAGGAGCATGTCCGGCGGATCCTCTCGTCGAAGCGACCGGTCATGAGCGAGGTGATCACGGTCGAGGAAGGGTTCCCTGCGGTGGTTCTCGCCACACCGATCCTCACGAGCGAGAGCCGGTTTGCCGGATTCGCTGCCGTTGTCTTCCGGCCGGAGGTCCTGATCGGCGACGCCGCCGGCCCGGCGGTGAACGGAACTCCTTTCCAGGCGATGGTCGTCCAGACGGATGGGCGGGTGCTCTACGACACCGATCCGGATCAGGTCGGGCGGATGACGTTTGAGGACCCGCTCTACGCGGACTATCCCGACCTGCTCGACGTGGCCCGGCAGGTCGCCGCCGAACGCTATGGGGCCGCCACGTATGCGTTTACCGCCGGCGGGCAGGTGGTGCAGAAGGAGATCGCCTGGACGACGATCGGCCTTCACGGGGCTGAGTGGCGGGTGGCGGTGATCCGGGAAGTGGGGTGAAGATTCCCCTGCCCCTGTTCGGCGGCGACATCGAGCCGGATCATCGCCGGCATGCATCCCGGTGGATAACCCTTTCTCCGGCGCTGAAGGTTTTTATACGCGGGGGCGGATAGAGTGACCCATGGCGGCACTGGAGAAGCGCAGGTTCGGGAAGACCGGGCGGGAGGTCACGGCGGTGGGGCTCGGGGGAGAGGGTGTCCTCAGGACTTACGGGCGGCACGCGGAGGCGCGTGCCGTCATCATGGAGGCCCTCGACCAGGGGATCGCCTACTTTGACTCGGCAAAGGTCTACGCCGGGAGCGAGGACTACTACGGCGAGGTCTGGCGGAGCAACCCCGGTCTTCGGGCACCCGTCTTCCAGGCCAGCAAGTCGGCGAGCCGTCTGCACGCCGATGCCGAGATGGATCTCGCAAGAACCCTCCAGAGGCTCGGTATCGAGACCCTCGACCTCTGGCAGATCCACGACGTCCGGACGTTTCCCGATATCCGGGAACTCGAGGGACCGACCGGCGCCCTCTCCGCGTTCATCGAGGCCAGGGAGACGGGCGTCGTCAGGCATATCGGGGTGACGGGACACCACGACCCCGACGTTCTCTCGCACGCCGTGGAGAACTGGCCGGTCGACGCCGTCATGCTGCCCGTCAACCCCGTGGAAGAGGCACCCGGCGGGTTCCTCTCCTCGACGCTTGCCGCCGCAAAGGATCAGGGTGTCGCCGTCATCGGGATGAAGGTGCTCGGCGGGGGGAATTACCTCGCCCCCGATGCGGGGGTGACGCCGGAGACCCTCGTGCGCTACGCTCTCGCTCAAGAGATCGCGGTTGCCATCGTCGGTTGCTCGACGCCCGCGGAGGTGCGGGCGCTTGCGGACGCCGGGCGGTGCGGGCCGCTCGCCGACGATGAAGCTGAGGCGCTTGCCGGGGCATTCCGCCCCTACGCCCGCGAGCTTGCGTACTACCGGGGAACCCGGTGAGGTGCCGCGCTCTCTACTACCGATATATGCCGGCGGCGCCAATCTATGGGGAGGGAGACAGGTGTGAGAATGCTGCACCGGGACCGTATCGCCGCATCGCCGGATACCGTCCTCGCCCTGGTCGTGCTCGTCATCTTCATGGATATGATGATTTACGGCCTCCTGATACCGGTTTTCCCCGGGTACGCCCCCCGGCTCGGTGTCGACGAATCGGTCATCGGTGTCGTCTTCGGGGTCTACGCCGTCATGCTCCTCTTCTTCTCCATACCGATGGGCCTCCTCTCCGACCGGGTGGGGCGCCGGCCTCTCATCGTCGCCGGGATGCTCCTCCTTGCTCTCGCGACGGCCCTCTTCGGCTTCTCGACAACGGTCACGCACCTCTTCGTCGCCCGGATGGTCCAGGGGGTCTCGGCCGCGGCCACCTGGTCTGCAGGGCTTGCGCTCCTCGCCGATACCTGCGAGCCTTCCCGGCTCGGGGAGAGGATGGGCTTTGCGCTCTCGGCCGTCAGTCTCGGGACCGTCCTCGGGCCGGTCGTCGGCGGGCTGCTCTTCGAGTACCTGGGTTACACCGCGACGTTTCTCATCCCGGCGGTGCTCGTGGCCGTTGTCGGCCTTGCGGTCCTCGCCGTCCCGGTGCAAACCGTGAAACCGGGGCGTTCGAGGATGGTGCCCCGGGGAAGCCTACTCCCGCTTGCCGCGTGCGGGGTCGTGGTCGTCGCGGTCTCCGGAACCTACGGCGTCGTGGATCCCTACCTCCCGGTCCACCTGCACGCTGTGTTCCTGGCATCCCCTGCGACGATCGGCCTCGTCTTCGCGGTGCTGGCAGTCGCGGCCATCCTCGCCCAGCCGGCGGTCGGGAGGTTCTACGACCGGCACGGGGGCAGCCGCCACCTCATCGGCGCCGGGCTCTTCTTCTCGGGCGCCGCGCTCGTCGCGGTCATCGGGGCCCCGGCGCTGCTGCTTGTCGCCGCCGCCGTCTTTGCGCTCGGCGTTGCGCTGAGCTCTGCCCTGGTGCCGGTGATGCCGATCATGGCCGGGCTCTACCGGGGCTCGCAGGGCGCCGCCTACGGGGTCTACAACACCTTCTTCTCCGTAGGGCTCTCGATCGGACCGTTCGCGGGGGCCGCCCTCGCCGGCCGGTGGCCGTTGTCGGCGGTATTCCTCCTGCAGGCCATGGTCCTCGCGGTTGTCGGGGTACTCGGCTGGATTGCCCTCGGGAGGTTGCACTGGCGGTGACCCCCATGCGTTATCTTCTCGGTACGACCGCGCCTACAGCATACTGTGTTTTCCTCCGGATGATACCATGTCGCTGAAACGTTACTGCCGCCATACTCCCGAACTGCTGATCGCCTTCTTTGGTCTCATCCTGCTCGCCGTGATATCCGGGTCCGTTCGTGGAGAGGCCGGATCGTTTCTTTCCACTGCGCTCGACGTGGCGCCCTTCGTTATTCTTGCGATGCTCGTCTCCCTCGCCCGGGACCGGCACCCGGCGTTCCGGTGGGTTGCCGGCGTCTGGCTCCTCGTCCTCGTCGGCGGGATTGCGGCCGCGACGGCAGGGTTCGGGGTTATATCCATCCTGCCGGTGGAGGTGCTCGAGGCCGTGGAGATTGCCCCGGAGGCGATCGACCTCGCCCTCGCCGTAGAGGTGGCCCTCCTCCTCCTCGGCATCCTCGGGGCGGCGCTTGCAAGCCTGGTCGGGCTCTCCCGCAGGTTCCGGGTATGGCTTGCCCGGTACCTCCCGTTCGACCCGAACTCGCTTCTTCATTCGACTGCGCTCGTAGTCGTACTCGCCCTGATCCTTATCCCGCCGGTGCCTCTCCTGGCGACGGGGGTTCCACCCTATCTCTCGCCGCAGTTCATAGAACTCCTGACGGAGTCCGGGGATCTCCTCGTGGATACGGTCACGCTGAACGCCTACACCCTCTTCTGGACGATC
>MPOY01000393.1 GCA_001896715.1 Methanoculleus sp. EBM-46 | reverse complement strand
TACGCTTGAAATAGCCGGTGCGTTGATCGGTGAGCCCACGTCGATGAGACTTGCGAGCGGAGAAAAAGGGGCCGTCTGGAGCGAACTGAGCTTCAAGGGGAAATCGGCCCACGGCTCACAGCCTGAAGAGGGGATCAACGCGGTCCTCCTTCTTATAGATGCATATCGAAAGATCGCCGATGAACTGGTGAGTATTGAGGGCCTGACGGTGAGTCTGAACAAAATATCGGGAGGTTCCAAAGAAAACACCGTTCCCGATTCCGCCAGTTGCGTTCTAGATATCCGTTTTATGAGCAACATCTCGCTCTCGGAAGTCACCGGAATCATAGACAAAATCCTCTCGCGATTCGAAGGCGCCGATCAGAAGGTTCTACTCGCCCGCAACCCTTTCAGCTCTTCAGGAAGATTGGTCGATTATACCCGTTCCACTCTCGAAGGGATGGGAATAAAATCGGAACCGTTGACAATGACATATTTCACCGATGGAGCCTTTATAGCCCCTGCCGGAATCGATACCGTGATACTCGGACCGGGGGCGGCCGTTATGGCCCACAAGGCCAACGAGTATGTCGAATTAGAAGAGATCCATATCGCCAGGGAAGTTTACGGGAAGATCGCCAGAAATTTCTTTCAAGGATGTGTCTGAAATGGATATGACAGTAATAGACAGTGGGTCGTTGAGAGATCTATGTGTGGATATTCTGGTTGCTGAAGGGTTCGGACAGGATGTTTCGGCCGATATCGTCGATGTGTTGCTTGAAGCCGACCTCAGGGGAATACCCTCTCATGGAGTCGCGAGACTCAAACGATACATAGACGAACGAAACGCCGGCCATATAAAACTGAATGAAACGCCTTCGGTAGAGTACGAAACTCCCCTCTCGGCCGTTGTAGATGGCCGGGGAGGGCCCGGACAGAGCGTTTCAAAATGGGCTATGAATCTGGCCATAGAGAAGGCTGGGAATAACCTTGTGGGGTTCGTTTCCGTACGAAACTCGAACCATTACGGAATTACGGCCTACTATTCCGAGATGGCACTCGAAAAAGATATGATAGGAATTGCCATGACCAACAGCTACCCTCTCGTCGTGCCGACGTTTGGAAAAGAGGCCGTTCTAGGAACTAATCCCTTTTCCATTGCCATTCCCGGTTCTAGGCATCCCTTCATACTGGATATGGCAACGAGTGTAGTGACCAGGGGAAAACTCGAAGTGTACGATAGACTGGCAAAAGTAATTCCCGAAGGATGGGCCGTCGATAGCCTTGGTGTTGATACAAACTCCCCCGGAGAGGTTCTTGCCAATTTCAATAACAGGAGACCGGGTGGAATTCTCCCGCTGGGCGGTTCCGGTGAGGAGTTTGGCGGTCATAAGGGGTATGGACTCTCTCTGCTTGTTGATCTGATATCGGCCGGTCTCTCTTTTGGTTCGTGGAGCGCCCTGACTTATAGGGAAGGAGTCGCTGGTGTCTGCCATTTCTTCGGTGCAATGGATTTGAAGCTCTTTGGAGAACCTGAAAGTCTGAAACAACAAATTCAATCGATAATTGACGGCGTCGTGTCAAGCGAGAAGGCTCGCGGAAGTGAGAAGATCTACTACCACGGAGAGAAGGAAGAGCTTT
>MPOY01000096.1 GCA_001896715.1 Methanoculleus sp. EBM-46 | reverse complement strand
TCTCCTACACCTGGGAGAACGTGACGCCGGGCGAGCACAACCTCTCGGTCCAGGTGGTCCATAACGACCACACACCGCTCATTCCGCTCGTGTACGATACGGTCAACGTGACGGTCGGCGGAAACGCGACCGGGAACGTGACAGGAAACGTGACCGGAACAGCCGGAAATGCGACAGGGAACGTGACCGGAACAACCGGAAACGTGACAGGGAACGTGACCGGAACAGCCGGAAATGCGACAGGGAACGTGACCGGAACAGCCGGAAACGTGACAGGGAACGTGACCGGGGCAACCGGAAACGTAACGGTGGTGAACCTCACCGCCCAGAACATCGCCTTTGACAAAAGCACCATCACGGTACCCGCCGGGGCGAACGTGACCGTGCACTTCACGAACAAGGACTCGGGCGTCCAGCACAACTTCGCGGTCTACGACAGCAACCTCCGCTCCAAATCCTTCTTCGTAGGCGAGATCATCACCGGGCCGGCCGAGGCGAACTACACGTTTACGGCACCATCCGATCCCGGGACCTACTACTTCCAGTGCGACATTCACCCCTTCATGAACGGGAAATTTATCGCAGAGTGATGGTCGGCATGTGAAAAAGGGGCTAACTGCCCCATCTCTCCTCCCTTCAGGCCGGGGTTTTTGGTAACGAACAACCATCCCGATCACTCAACCGGCCGGGGAAAGGTTAATGGTCACGACAGGGGAACTGCCCGGCATGGTAGGCACGAAAAAAGAGGTGAAGATCGCCCGAATCCTCATCACCGTATCGGTGGTCTTCGGGTTCCTGGTGGTGGTGACGCTCCTTGTTATCGGCACGGGCGGCATTCCGGGAAAGGCCGGCCCCTCCGGCATATCCACGACGGGGGCGCTTCTCCTTGCCGCAGTCAAGGCCGCCGGAACCGTGTTTGGTCTTGCAGCATACCTGACGATCGCCCGGGGCGACCTCCGGAAGGCCGGGCGGTATGCCCTTGTCGCAAGCATCCTCCCGCCCTTCGACCTGATCGCGCTCTTTGCCGGACTCCTCGCCCTCTTCTCGCACAGGGAGGGGGGGGCAGGGTGATGGAGAGAGTCCTGGATGCCGGCGGCGGACCGCGCATCGTCTCCTGGAACGTCACGGCCCGGTGCAACCTCGCCTGCGCCCACTGCTACATCGACGCGGACGGCGAGGGCTCCCCCGGCGAACTCGACACCGCCGAAGGCATGGCCCTGATCGACCAGATCGCCGCCGTCGGCCGGCCGATCCTGGTCCTCAGCGGGGGTGAACCGCTCCTCCGCCCCGACATCTTCGACCTTGCCCGGTATGCCGCCGGGCGCGGGCTTCGCGTCGCCATGGGCACGAACGGCATCCTCGTCACCGATGCCGTTGCAGAACGGTTGAGCGATACCGGTATCCGGAAGGTGGCGGTCAGCATCGACTCTACGGACCCGGGGGTCCACGACGCCTTCAGGGGCGTCAGTGGCGCCTGGGAGAAGGCCGTCAACGGCATCCGGGCTCTCCGGAGGGCGGGGGTTCCGGTCCAGATCCACACGACGATCGGTGAACCTGACATCGGCGAGATCGACAGGATCATCGCGTTTGGGAAGAGTCACGGCGTCCGCGACTACCAGTTCTTCTTCCCTGTCCCGACGGGCCGGGGAGAGGACCTCGCCGACCTCCCCCCGGAGGTTCACGAGGCGGTTATCGGGCGCATCCTCGCCCACGCCCGGGAACCGGGGTTCTCGGTCCGGCCGACATGCGCCCCGCAGTTTGTCCGGGTCGCCGCCCGGATGGGGCTTGACCTCTCGCAGTGGGGCAGGGGATGCATCGCCGGCACCGCATATTGCCGGATCACCCCGGTCGGAGATGTGACGCCCTGCCCATACCTGCCCGTCCCGGTTGGAAACATCCGAAGAGAGGCTTTCAGTGATATCTGGCACGGCTCCGAGATCTTCGCCGCCCTCCGCGACCCCGACAGCCTCGGGGGGAAGTGCGGGCAATGCGAGTACCGCCGGGCCTGCGGCGGATGCCGTGCACGGGCTTACGGGGTCAGGCACCGGCGCGGCGATGCCTGCGGCGGCCCGGTGCGCCCCGGCGACCCGGACGGCGATATACTGGCGGAAGACCCCTGCTGCCCCTACGAACCCGGAGAGATAACGCATGACTGACCGGCACCTGGACATCCTTGACCGACAACTCCTCGAGATACTGCAGGATACCTTCCCCCTGGCACCGCGGCCGTGGCACGCGATCGGGAGGCGTCTTGGCATACCGGAGGGCGAGGTGCTCCGGCGGGTGCGCCGTCTCGCCGATGAAGGTATCGTCCTGACCGTCTCGCCGGTCATTGAGTCGGCGCGGATCGGCCCCATGGCCTCCACGCTCATCGGCATGCGGGTGCCGGCGGACCGGGTGGAGCGGTGCGCATCGATCGTCAACCGGGAACCCGGTGTCTCGCACAACTACCTCCGTGACCACGACTACAACCTCTGGTTCACGCTCGCAGCGCCGGACAGCGCCGCCCTGCGCCGGACGGTGGAAGATATCGCCGCCCGGGCCGGCGTCCCCCCTGCCGATCTCCTCGACCTGCCGGCGGTGCGGCGGTTCAAGATAGGCGTCCGGTTCCGGTTCTTCCCGGACGGCGACGGGGAGGGCGGCATATGAACGACCGCACCCTCCTCATCAGGCTTCTCTCGGGCGTCCCGCTGGTGGAGGAGCCCTACCGGGCGATCGCGGAGGAACTCGGCATGACGGAGGCGGAGGTGATCGCCCGGATCGAGTCCCTTCTCTCGCAGGGCATCATCCGGCGGTTCGCGGTGCGGCTTGACCACCGGAGAGCCGGCATCGGGGTCAACGCGATGGTCGTATGGCGGGTGCCGCCCGGGGATATGATGCAGGTAGCAGAGATCATGGCCCGGTCCCCGGAGGTGACGCACTGCTACGAACGAGCCACTGTTCCCGGGCGGTGGGATTACAACCTCTACGCCGTCCTGCACGGCCGGCGTCGCGCCGGGGTCGACCGCTCCATTGCCCGCCTCTCCCGGGCGGCCGGCATCGATGACTGCGCAGTCCTCGTCAGCACCCGGGAGCTGAAACGCACACCCCCGGGGTTAGCGCTCCTCGCAAAGGAGGGGAGATGAGTGATCCGGTTCACGCACCTCATACACGGGGAAGGGCCGGTCAGCGGCCAGGCGGCGAAGCATAGCCACCTTGCGTTTGAGGAGGGGCGCCGCGGACCGGTGGTCTTCTGGAACATCACATCGCGGTGCAACCTCGCCTGTACGCACTGCTACCTCCGGTCCGGGCCCCGCCGGCGGCGGGAGGATGAACTGACGACAGGCGAGGCAAAATCTCTCATCGACGACCTTGCTGCGGCGAACGTCCCGCTCCTCCTCTTCTCCGGCGGGGAACCGCTGATGCGGGAAGACTTCTGGAGCCTCGCGGCGCACGCTCAAGAGCGCGGCATCCCCGCGGTCCTGAGCACCAACGGGACACTGATCACACCAACCGTCGCCCGAAGGCTCCGGGATGCCGGGATTGGGTATGCCGGTATATCCCTCGACGGCGCGACGGCGGCAACCCACGACCTGTTCCGGGGAGTGGTGGGAAGTTTCGACCGTTCGGTGCAGGCGCTGAAGTACTGCATCGATGCGGGCCTCCGGTGCGGCGTCCGGTTCACGGTCACGAAGAGGAACCACAGTGAACTCGGGCGCCTGATCGCGCTTGCCCGGTCGATCGGGGTGCACCGGTTCTGCGTCTACTGGCTCGTCCCGAGCGGGCGGGGGGGCGATGCACACGCCGACCTGCAGGTCGGGCCAGGGGAGGTGCAGGGAGTCATCGATCTGATCTACCGCGAGACCCTCAGGACCGATCCGGCGGCGATGGAGTTCCTGACCGTCGATGCTCCCCAGGACGGTGTCTGCCTGCTTGAGATGCTGAAAGCGGATGCGCATCCGGCATACGACCGGACATACCGCCTCCTTGCCCGCATGGGCGGATGCAGCGCCGGGAGGCGGGTGGCGAATATCGACCCCTCCGGGAACGTCTACCCCTGCCAGTTTGCGCAATTCCGGGAGTTTCTCGCGGGCAACATACGAGACCGGCCGTTTAGCGAGATATGGAGCGACCCCGGCAACCAGGTGCTTACGGCGTTCCGGGAGGGCGAGGCACGTCCCGGGAGCCCGTGCAGCACCTGCGACCGGCAGGAGGTCTGCGGTACCGGGTGCCGGGTCCGGGCCTACGTCCGATATGGCGATCTCAACAGCGGCGACCCGCTCTGCCTCCGGCACGGGTGAGCCCGGGGGAGGGCAATATTTAAATATCGGGTGCGTTATGGTCTCTCCCATGAGGCCTAACGTAATCCTCATCGTAGCGCTCCTTGTCGTGAGCGCCGGAGTTCTGGCCGCGGGGTGCACCACGCCGGGTGAGAATGTCACCCAGCCGACGGCTCCCCCGACCGGGACCGAGACACCAGCAGTCACAGCGACGACCGTCGCTGAGACACCAGCGGCTACAGGGACAACCACCGCTGAGACACCGGCGGCTACGGCGACAACCGCCGCCGAGACACCGACGACTACAGAGACGACGGCGGCGACCACAACCACAGCGGCAACAAACGCCACAACAGGAGCGACCACTGCGGCTGGCGGCGGGACTGCGACTGTTGACCTCACCGCCCAGAACATCGCCTTCGACAAGAGCACCATCACGGTGCCGGCGGGGGCGGAAGTAACGGTGAACTTCGACAACCAGGACTCGGGCATCCCGCACAACTTCGCGGTCTACACCGACTCCTCTGCGAGCCAGAGCATATTCAAGGGCGACACCATCACCGGCCCGGCAACGACCACCTACACCTTCACCGCGCCTGATGAGGCCGGTACTTACTACTTCCGCTGCGACGTCCACCCCGAGCAGATGAACGGGGACTTCGTCGTGCAGTGATCAATCCACCCACTCTTTTTCCCATCTCCGCTTCCGGTAACCGTTATGACCGCCTGATCCGATCGGGGGCCGCCGTGAAACCCCTGCTATTCCTGATAGTATCCCCGGCAGTTGCCGGGATGCCCCTTCCTCGCAGCCGGAAGTCCCGGCGACGACCACCTACACCTTCATCGCACCCGATAAACCCGGTACCTACTGCTTCCGCTGCGGCGTCCACCCCGAAGAGATGAAAGACGATCTCGTCGTGCAGTGATACGCACACCGGCGGGAGATCCCCGGATCTCCCCCTTCTTCGCCCCCGGTGTCGCCCGGCATAACGTTTATATGGGGTGAGCCCCATGCCCGGGCTCGGGGGGGATGACCACGCCGGCCGGGGGAGCATCATCGGCACCTGATGAGCATGACTCAAGGGGCGATACCAGGAAGATCGTCGGGATCCTGGCCGCGCTTGCGATCTTCATCATCGTCCTCTACGGTTATATCATACCCCTGCAGGGCGGGTTCATATCCTCTACGGCGATACGGGCTGATGATCTCCTGGGAGCGGATCCCCAATTCGAGGCGCAGATGCCGATCCAGGAGGTCGACCTCGGGGCCTCCGGCCGGTCGATCTTCATCGCATTCGTGATGCTCACTCATATCCTCTTTGCGAACCTGCACCTCGGGGGCGCATGGGTGCTCCTCTCGCTCGTCGTCCTCGACCTCGCCTTCAGAAAAGAACGATATGCCCGTCTCGGAATGTCGTTAGCGCTCTTCAACGTCATCCTCTTCTCGGCCGGGGCGACGTTCGCGGCGGCCGGGGTCCTCTTCTTCATATCGCTCTATCCGACGTTTGCCACACAGGGGTTCCATATATACTGGTGGCCGCTCCTCGTTGAGGCGATCCTCTTCGGGATCGAGATCTTCTTCGTCTACACCCTCTGGTTCACCTGGGGGAGAATCAGGGGCGCCTGGCACGTCTTCCTTGCCGTCGGCTACGCACTCTCGATCTACTTTCAGACTCTCGCGATCGATACTTTTGTCTCGGGGATGCTGACGCCGGGTGAGAAGACGATCACCTGGGGGGCGCCCGGTCTCCTCGGCATGCCCTGGATCGACTACCTGCAATGGTGGTTCAATCCCACGCTCTGGCCGCTCCAGTTCCACCGGGTCGCTGCTGCAGTCTCCTACTTCGGGTTCCTGATCGCGCTTCTTGCGATGCTCCACTTCCGCGACCGGACCGATCCGCCGTCGAAGAAGTACTGGGACTGGGCAGGCTCGTTCGGCATCCTCTGGGGGCTGGTCGGCCTCGTCGCCCAACCTCTCCTCGGCCTGTGGTATATGTACTCGATATTTTCACACCAGAACCAGGCCTTCACCAACATCATGACCGGACCACGGGCGTGGGAGATGCTCATGATGATCGGCCTGCTCTCGCTCCTCATCGTCACCGTCTCGGTCTACTTCATCGAGCGGCGGGAGCGCCTCCTCGTCCGGCTCGGACGGCACGATATCCGAAATCTCTTCCGGGCATTTGCCATCGTCGCCGCGGTGGCGGGGCTCGTCCTCGTCCAGCCGGCGTGGCTTGGGGGGATCATGCAGTTCGATCCCGGGACCTGGGCAAATCCGCTCGGGCTCATGTACTACAAGCACATCGCCATCCTCGTCCTGGTAGCCATCGGGACGATCATCATCGGCATCGATCTCCTGGTGCTCCGCGAGCACCGGGATAAGGAGTGGGGCAACCTCTCCCGGGCGTCGTGGATGGCGGCACTCATCGCCGGGGTGCTCGGTTCATGGATCGTCATCATCATGGGGTATGTCCGGGAGTCGGCGCGCTCCCCATGGTTGTTTTATAACATCATTCCCGTGCCCGGGGGGCAGACCTATCCGACGCCGGTGCCGCCGTTCCAGATCTTTGTGGTCTGGATGATCGGCCTCGGGCTGGCTTTTGCGGTCTTCTGGTTCACATCAAGGGTGACGTCCTATCATCCGGAGCGGGAGGAGGAGGTATGAACCGAAATCGGAGCCGGAGGCTGACCTACGCCATGTGGATCGCGATCGCGATCTACATCGGGATCGCGATCTACGTATTCTGGCACTTCGGGTTCACGAAACTTCCCCCCCCGCCGATTTAGAGGAGGTACAGAGATGGTTGCGCGTGAAACAAGGATGGTGGAAGAGAAATCCGGAAAGAGGCTCTCCCTCATATCCGCAGTCATCATAGCGATCATAGCCTACCTTATCTTTCTTGCGGTCGTCATCGTCCCGCTTCAGGGCGGCGAGATCTCCTCCACAGCCATCTTTGCCGATAACCTCAGCGAGAGCAACGCGAGTTACGCCACATCCAATATACCCGTCCAGGGTGTCGGGGACGTAAGCCGTTCCGCCGTCATAGCGTTTGCCATGCTGACCCATATCGTCTTTGCCAACCTGCAGGTCGGGGGCGCCTGGATCATCGTGGCCACGGCACTCCTCTACTTCCGTTACCAGCGCATGCGCTACAGGAACCTGGCCCGGTCGCTCACGCTCTTTACGCTCATCCTCTTCTCGGCGGGGTCGACGTTTGCGGCCGGCGGTATGATGGCCATCATCGCACTCTTTCCCGACCTCGCCATGAACATCTTTCATCTCTACTGGTGGCCGGTCTTCATCTACTTCCTCCTCTACGGGGTCGTCATCACCCTGCTCTTTGTCTTCTGGTTTGCCTGGGACCGGTTCAGGCCGGGCGTGCACCTCGCGCTCGGGTTCGGCTACGCGATCAGCGTCTTTATCCAGACCATCACCATCGATACGCTCGCCGCCGGTATGCTGACGCCGGGGGTGAAGGCGTTCTCCTTCACAGAGTCCGGGCTGCTCCCGATGACGCTCGATCAGGCTATGGCGCTCTGGTTCAATCCGACCCTCTGGGAACTCACCTTCCACCGGGTCGCCGCCGCCGTCGCCTTCTTCGGGTTTTTGATCGCAACCCTTGCGACCATCCACTACATCGACCAGAAAGACTTTGCGGCGAAGAAACAGTGGGACTGGGTGGCCGCCTACGGGATAGCCTGGGGGCTTGCAGGGCTGATCATGCAGCCCGTCCTCGGGCAGATGTACATGGGCGCTATCCAGGATAACGTGCCGTCCGCCTTCATGATGATCATGCACGGCCCCCGGGCCTGGGCGATGCTCATGATGGTGACACTCCTCTCCGGTCTCTTCCTGGCCATCGGGACCTACTTCCTCACCCGGCGTGACCAGCTCCTCTCCCGGCCCGAGAACCGCACCATCCGGACAGTCTTCAAAGGGTTCCTGATCATGACCGCCGTCTCCGCGTTCATCCTCGTCCAGCCGGCCTGGCTCGGGGCGCTCTTCATCGACGACCCCGGAGCATGGATCAACCCTATCGGGGGGATGCCGCTGAAGTTCGTCGCCCTCTTTGTGATGGCGGCGATCGGTGCCGCCATCGCCATGCTCGCCGTCATCATCCTGACGAGCGAAGATAAAGAGGGGCAGTGGGGATACCTCACCCGTGGCTCGCTCCTTGCCGCCTTCACGGCAGGTATCCTCGGGACGGCGATCGTGAACGTCATGGGATTCGTGCGGGAGGCGGCACGCGCCCCCTGGACGTTCTACCAGATCATCCCCGTCCCGGGCGGCCAGGCTTACGCAACCCCCATCCCTCTGCCGGTGATCGCCGGGGTATGGGTGATCGTGCTCGCACTCTCGTGGGCGGTCTTCTGGTACGTCGCGAAGGTGACGGCATACCACCCGACGGATGAGGAATCCGTCTGAATGGAATTCGGGGTAATCTTTATCATACTTGATACCATGTCCTGCCCCGCATGGCACAGGTTACCCCTGCCGGAGCATCTTCCCTGACCCTCACGCCCATCGCGGGCGAACAGCGGGCGAGACTTGAGCCCTGTAGTGGTAACGAAACCTCAAGATCAGATGATAGGAGTTGTTGAGCATGACCGGCAACATAATAGGTCTCACGAAGATGGATCTTTCGAACGCCCGATCGCCGCGTGCCGCGGCGTTCAAGGGCAATAAATCTTTAACGAATCTGGCACCCGTTCCCGGCTTTAAAGCCGAGATCGGCCTTGAACTCGTCAGCGAGAACTACACCGCGCCCATGATGGTCGCCTCACCCGACGATGGGACCGGGCGACTCTTTGCCGTGGACCAGATCGGGGTCGCAAAGATCGTCGATGCCGATGGGACCACGCTCCCCGAACCGTTCCTGGACCTCCGGGACAACATCGTGAAACTCAGCCCGAAGTACGATGAACGCGGCCTGCTCTCCATAGCGTTCCACCCCGATTACAGGAAGGACGGCCGGCTCTACGTCTTCTACAGCGCACCCTTACGACCGGAAGCGCCCGGGGGCTGGAGCTGCACAAACCACATATCCGAGTTCCGGGTCGACCCCGATGACCCGAACCGGGTGGATATGTCGTCTGAGAAGGTCCTGATGTATATCGACAAACCCTACGAGAACCACAACGGCGGCCAGCTCGTCTTCGGCCCCGTCGACGGCTACCTCTACATATCCCTCGGGGACGGCGGGAAGGCAAACGACGTCGGGAACGGGCATACCCCGGGCATCGGGAACGCCCAGGATCTCACGAAGATCTACGGCAAGATCCTCCGGATCGATGTGAACGGCACCACCGCCGGAAGCGTGCCGGCCCAGAAGAGCCCGACCGGGGATGTGAACGTCGACCAGCCCGAGAGCCCGCCCGAGCCGACATGGACGACGTTTGCCGGCAGCCTCTACGGTATACCGCCCGACAACCCGTTTGCAAAGACCCAGCCCGAGCTCCTCGACTCTTACGCCTACGAGACGGTCCCGCCCGAGATATACGCCTACGGGCTCCGAAACCCCGCCTACATGGCCTTTGACTCCGGCGGCAACAACGCGCTCTTCGTCGGCGAAGCCGGCCAGAACCTCTTTGAGTCGGTGGACATCATCGTACGTGGCGGGAACTACGGCTGGAACATTCACGAGGGAACGCACTGTTTTGACACAAAAAAACCGCTCCAGCCCCCGGAGAGCTGCCGCACGACCGGATACCGGGACGAACCGCTGATCGGTCCCATCTTTGAGGGCGGCCACGACCTCGGCCTCGTCATCGTCGGCGGCTACCTCTATCGTGGGCCCTCCGTCCCCGGGCTCCAGGGCAGGTGCATATTCGGCTACTGGGGCGACAGCCGGCTTGTGGGGAACGGCATCCTCCTCGTCGCCACGCCCCCGGAAGAGGGGGCCGGGGGTGAGCGGCCCATGGACGCTTCAGGCCTGACGCCGGAAGGAAACACCATGTGGAGAGCACAGAAACTGAAAGTCACCGGCAAAAAAGATGAGTTCCTGGGCATGTTCGTGCGCGGGTTCGGTGAGGATATCAACCGGGACATGTATGTGGTAACAAACGACACGGGAGGGCCGGATGCATCCACCAGCACCGGCAAAGTCTGGAAGATTGTGCCGCCCGGGTGATCGGTGCCATCCCCCGTGACCCGGGCCGGGGGAGGAAGAGAGCGTGCCTCTCCCCGCTGCTCGATCGCCCCCCGGCCCGGGGCCGGGGTCACGGCCTGCCGCCTCGCCGGGGAGGAGGGATTCTCAAGAGTGAGGAGAACGGCCGCACATGCACAGATCCCCGGGAGTGCCTCACACCCCCGGCATCCCGGAACGTATATAACATATGACCTCTATCCCCCCGCCTCGTATGAGACCTCATACACAGCGTATGGCCTTCCTTGCGATAGCGATCTGCCTGTGCCTCATCGGAGGCGTGGCAGCCCAGCAGGGAGGGGCGAACAACACTACTACGTCGCCGGCGGCGACGACGCCTGCAGGCGGGGCGAACAACACTACCGCATCGCCGGCGGCGACAGCGCCTGCAGGTGGGGCGAATGCCTCCGACCTCACCAATGCGGATGCCCCGCAGGCAGTGAAATTCACAAACAATACTACGGTAACGACGTTTGGAAATGTCTCCGGGTTCACTCCAGAGGTGAGCCTGAAACTTGTAGTGGACAACTTCACCACCGCGCCGATGATGGTGACGACGGCACCGGGCGATGACTCCGGCCGGCTCTATGTCGTCGACCAGATCGGCGTGGTGAAGATCGTGGATGCAAACGGAACTGTCTCAGAGGAACCGTTCCTGGACCTCCGGAACAACCTCGCAAACCTCTCTCCAACCTACGACGAACGTGGCCTGCTCTCGATAGCATTCCACCCTGACTTCCAGACGAACGGCAAGGTTTACGCCTTCTACAGCGCACCACTCCGAGAGGGAGCGCCGGCCGGCTGGAGCTGCACGAATCACATATCCGAGTTCCAGGTCGACCCCGGTAATCCGGACAAGGTGAACGTCTCCTCCGAGAAGATCCTGATGTACATCGACAAGTCGTACGAGAACCACAACGGCGGCGAGCTTGACTTCTCTCCCAACGACGGATACCTCTACATATCAGTCGGCGACATCGGGAAAGGGAACGATGTCGGCGATGCCCACAACCCGTTGATCGGCAACGCACAGGATCTCACGAAGATCTACGGCAAAGTTCTGCGGATCGATGTCAGCGGTGGAAACCAGACCGGGAACCAGACCGGGAACCAGACCGG
>MPOY01000508.1 GCA_001896715.1 Methanoculleus sp. EBM-46 | reverse complement strand
TCGGGCTCGTCGAGGGGAGGCGCCCCGGCATCCTTTCGCCCCCGCATGCGGCCGAGGATACCGAAGGGTGCCGGCGTGGTTCCGGTCTCTTCCGCCACCGGCGATGGCGGGGATGCAGCCTCTTCTCCCATCCTGCGCCGCTCTATCCGGTCAAGGAGCGCCCTGATCGGATCCTCCCTGTCGGCCGCACGCCGATCCCCGGTATGCCCGGGTCGGGCGAGAATGCGGGTATCCTCGCTCTCTGGCGCCGCTACAGGGGGAAACGCCGCCGTATCATCGGTCTCGCCGGGATCCGGGTCCGTTTCGCCCCGGATCTCCACCTCATCGGGCCACGGTGCCGGAACAGTGCCCTGCGGCTCCGCCAGGGTATCTCCGTTGCCGGAACCCGGGCCCCCGGATTGTGTAAGAAGATTCCTGACTGCTGCTATCAATCCAAGTTCTTCATCCTCATGTGCTCTCATCCTCTGTGCCCCCAATATCAACAAACGTTTCAACCTGAGGCTCATGGAACTCGATGATGCACCGTGTCCGCTCGCCGGTCCGATCCGTGACCACGCACATATAGCGCCCGGCGAGCAGCCGGAAACAGACCCGCCCTTCGGAGTCCGTCACATCGCCCGTGATGACAAGTTTCCCCTTCCGGATAGAGACATGGGCCCCGGCAAGGGGTACCCGGTTGTCCTGTACGGTAAGGCAGAGCACCCCCACCCGCTGGCGGGGAGGGGCACCGATCGTCGGGATCTCGAGGCGGCCGCTCTTCTTCAAGTGGCTCTTCTCAAAGACCCTGCACCGTGCCACCAGTGCATCGGCGATCGGCGGCGCCACCCGGTGGAGGTTGAACTCCTCCTGCCCGGTCAGGTGCAGGACCGCCGTATCACCAAAGAGCGTTCCCTTCTCGTCGATAAAAATAGCGCCGTCCGGTTCGCCCCCAAGGAGAACCAGGAAGAACGCCTGCGTCTGCTCTTTTGAAGCCCCTATTCCGGTCAGGGAGTGAACGCTACCGTGGTGCAGCAACTCGTCAAGAGTAAAACATCCTTCGTACGTCGATTGCAGAAGGATCTCGTTCATCAGGCCGTTTATGTCCATGCAGATCTTCAGGTTTGATATTCAGTGGTTTTTATGTCGGAGAGGGGATTTTACCCCCTGCCACAATATACCTCATTACGATGCTATTATTAATACCTTGTGATGGTCCGATACCGGTTCCGGCGGACGACTCGATGAAAGTATTCGATCAGAAAACCCTGATGCGGCCATATACGGGCGAGAACTCTGCGAACGCTCCTGAATCGCGGCCAGAAGAGCGGTGATCCCGGCCCCGGAGAGACCGCCGGCGGTCTTGCCGCCGTCCCGGGAGGGTCAGCCCGGCGGAAAGAATCGCCAGAAATAAGATATGCAAGGTGGATATCGTACCTGTCCATGATCCTCGCATCCATCCCGCTCATGATTGCAGCGGCCGCGATCGGAGTCACGCTCATATACGCGTCGATCCTCGACGCCAGAGAGCGGCGGGTGCCCCACAGGACCTGGCGCCCCGCACTCGCCATCGCCGTCCCGGCAGCAGCCATCGTATACGGGCTTGCCACCCTCGCAGACTGGCAGGCGGCAGCCGGCTACCTCGTCCTGGTCGTGGTCTTCTGCGGTTTCTTCTACCTCTTTGCGGCACGAAACCTCTTTGGGGGGGCGGACGCGTATGCTCTCATCATCATCACCGCGTGCATACCGTTCTTCCCGGTCGAGCCGTACTTCGGCATCCCGCCCCTTGGGTTTTTTCCATTCACCGTCCTGACGAACGCCGTGCTCATCAACATCGCCGCACCCGTTGCAATACTTGCAAAGAACCTCGTCGAGGGGAACCGTGCCCCGTTCCCCTGCCTCTTCCTCGGCTTTCCCGTCGACGGGAAGACGATCCAGAACGAGTTCGGCTTTGTCATGGAGGATATCGAGGAAGAGGACGGCAGGCTGGTCAGGCGGTTTGTCGGGTTTGCCGGGTCGCTCGGGCGCATGGTGCGGGGGGAGCAGCGCATCTACACAAAAGACCTCAGGCTGCACCCGGAAGATTACGAGAGAGAACTCGCTCTCTACCGGAAGGCCGGCAGGGTCTGGATATCCTACGGCATCCCGTTCATCATACCGATCGCGGCGGGATTCCTGACGGCGTTATTCATAGGAGATATCCTCTTCGTCATCATGGCGACTTTTGCAGGAGTGTGAATCAATATGGAGATACAATTCAACGATAACGGATTGGTGCCTGTCATCGTGCAGGAGAGACGGACCCGCGATGTCCTGATGCTCGCCTACGCAAACGCTCTGGCACTGGAACTCACCCGGACCACCGGATACGCACATTACTATAGCCGGAGCCGGCAGAAACTCTGGAAGAAAGGAGAGGAAAGCGGACATTTCCAGCGAGTCTGCCGCATACTCGTCGACTGCGACGCAGACGCAGTCCTCTATGAGGTGGAACAGGTCGGTGCCGCCTGCCATACCGGCCATGCCTCGTGCTTCTACCGGACGGCGGATGGCGAAGAGATCGCCGGAATGGTCTTCGATCCGAAGAAGGTATACGCTAATAAGGGTGAATGACCTCATTACTATGGTGATTTTTTATGAAAATTGTACCCGATACAAGCGTCGTGATAGATGGACGCATAACATCTCTGATAAAAACGGGAGAATATAAAGGCGCAACAATAATCATACCGGAAGCCGTCATCGCCGAACTGGAAGCACAGGCGAACCAGGGGCGGGAGATAGGGTTCTCCGGCCTGACCGAACTCCAGGAGCTCTTCAGGATGTCGGTGGACGGCATCATCGAGCTCCAGTTCTCCGGAGAGCGCCCGAGCCTCGACCAGGTGAAACTCTCAAGCGGCGGCGAGATCGACGCCCTTATACGGAATGTCGCTATCGTATACGGCGCCCGGTTCATCACGAGCGACCTCGTGCAGGCCGAGGTGGCAAAGGCAAAAGGGCTTGACGTCGTCTACCTGCGGCCGCAGATAGGCGATTTCTCGCCGCTCTCGATCGACCAGTTCTTCGATGAGGAGACGATCGCGATCACCTTGAAAGAGCGGGCCCTGCCGGTTGCAAAGGTAGGGGGGCTTCGCGACACACGGCTCGTCACCCTCCGCGATACGCCGATGAGCGAGTACGAGCTCCGGTCAATGGCGCAGGAACTCCTTGAGAGGGCAAAACGCGACCCGGACGGGTTCATCGAACTCGAGAAGCGGGGGATCACGGTCGTCCAGATAGGATCGCTCCGGATATCGATCGCCCGGCGGCCGTTTGCGGACGGGATGGAGATCACGGTGGTGCGGCCGCTTGTCGACCTCTCGCTCGACGACTACGACATGGCGCCGGAGATCCGGCAGAGGATCCTCGGGAACCGCCGCGGCGTCCTGATTGCCGGCCCCCCGGGTGCGGGGAAGACCACGCTTGCCCAGGGCCTCGCGACGTTCCTTGCCGACCACGACTTCATCGTGAAGACGATGGAGGCGCCGCGGGACCTGCAGGTGCCCGATCACATCACCCAGTACATGGCGCTCGAGGGGAGCATGGCAAACACCGCCGAAGCCCTCCTGCTCGTCCGGCCCGACTACGTGATATTCGATGAGATCCGGAAGAACGAAGACTTCAACGTCTACGCCGACATGCGCCTTGCCGGTATGGGCATGGTCGGCGTGGTGCACGCGATGGAGGTGCACGACTGCCTTCAGCGGTTCTGCGACCGCGTGGACTACAGCATCCTGCCCCAGATCATCAACACCGTCATATTCGTCGTCCAGGGTGCGATCACGAAGATGTACGACCTTGAACTGACGATCAAGGCGCCGGAGGGCATGCCCGGCGAGACGCACGTCCGCCCGGTGATCGTCGTCCGCGACCACGCCCGGCAGGAGACCGAGATCGAGATCTTCCGTTACGAGGGCGAGACCCTGGTGATGCCGCTCACCCGGGTCGCCGTTGAACCGCCCGCCGTTCTCGAACCGGCGCCGGTCGTCGCCGCCGCCGCGGCAGCACCCGAACCCGGGGAGAACGTCGCCTGGAAGGTTGCCGAGAAAGAGGTCCAGCGAGAGATCGGGCGCTACACGAGCGGCCCGGTCGATGTCCGGATCATCAGCGACAACAAAGCCGTCGTCTACATCGAGGATAAGGATGTCCCGGCGGCGATCGGGAAGGGCGGCAAGAACGTCTCGGCGATCGTGAACAAACTCGGCATCGGGATCGATATCCGGCCGCACAGCGAGCTTGAGGCGAAGAAACCCGTCGAAGAGGAGATGCAGCTTGCCGGCGGCATCAGGATACGCATCGACAAGAAACAGCTGACCATCATCTCACCGGAGAACAAGGGCAAGATCGTCGATGTCTTTGCCGGGAAAGAGTACCTCTTCACGGCAACGGTGAACGAGGAGGGGGATATCCTCCTTGCGAAGAACAGCACGATCGCACAGGAGATGATCAAACGCTACAACGAAGGGGAGACGATCCGGCTGCGGCCGGTATGAGGGGAACAATATGACGAGTGATCCAGATTTTGGAGGCATAGCGTGAGCGGACTGGATATGCAGAGCAACGAGCGGGAGTGTATCGCCCGGTGGGAGCATGCGTTCGAGGCCGACCCGGAGAGAGAGAAGGAGAAGTACTACCTGACCGTAGCATACCCGTACCCGAGCGGGGCGATGCACGTCGGGCACGGGAGGACCTACATCGTCCCGGACGTCCTCGCCCGCTACCAGCGGATGGCGGGGAGGCAGGTCCTCTTCCCGATGGCGTTCCACGTCACCGGCACGCCGGTCATCGGGATCTCAAAGAGGATTGCAAACGGTGACGAGAAGACCGTCGGGCTCTACCGCGACCTCTACCGGGTGCCGCAGGACATCCTCGATCGGTTCATCAACCCGATGGAGATCGTCCGCTACTTCTCGGAGGAGTACCGGCGGGTGATGCAGAAGTCGGGGCTCTCGATCGACTGGCGGCGCCGGTTCATCACCGTCGACCCCCCGTACAGCAAGTTCATCGAGTGGCAGTATAAGCACCTGCGGGAGGACGAGCACGTCGTCAGGGGCGCCCACCCGGTCAAGTACTGTCCCCAGTGCGAGAACCCTGTCGGCGACCACGACCTCCTCGAGGGCGACAAGGCCGAGATCATCCGGTTCACCCTGGTGGTGTTCCGGTGGGGCAACGCCCGGGTCCCGTGCGCCACCCTCCGGCCCGAGACGATCTACGGCGTGACGAACCTCTGGGTGAATCCGGCCGTCACCTACGTGCGGGCGATGATCGACGGCAAGGAGTGGATCGTAAGCTCTGAGGCGGCGGCAAAACTCTCCCTGCAGGATCACGCCGTCACCGTGACGGAGAAGATCCCCGGGACCGCGCTCGTCGACCAGACGGTTACCCACCCGCTCTCCGGCGACGTCCCCGTCCTCCCGGCGACGTTCGTGGATCCGGATATGGGGACCGGGATCGTTATGAGCGTTCCCGCCCATGCGCCGTTTGATTACATCGCTCTCCGCGACCTGCAGCAGCAGGGGCGGTATACGTCCGTAGAGCCCATACCGCTCATTGCCGTCGAGGGTTACGGCGATATACCGGCAAAGGATGCGGTCGAGCGTGCGGGCATCCACGACCAGAACGACCCCGGGATGGAGGCGCTCACCCAGGAGGTCTACAGCGCTGAGTTCTCCCGCGGGAAGGTCTTTGAGAAGTACGGCGGCAAACCGGTGCGGGAGGCCCGCGACGACGTGGCGGCCCTGATGATGGAGCGCTACGACTCGGTCCCGATGTACGACTTCGACAACCGCCTGGTGATCTGCCGGTGCGGCGGCAGGGTCTTTGTAAAGATCCTCCACGACCAGTGGTTCCTGGAGTACAGCGACCCGTGCTGGAAGGAACAGGTCAAGACCCAGCTCGAGGAGATGGCGCTCGTCCCCCCCGAGGTCAGGGCGGAGTTCATCCGGACGGTCGACTGGCTGAAGGACTGGGCCTGCACCCGGCGGGTGGGACTCGGCACGAAGCTTCCCTGGGACCCGACCTGGATCATCGAACCGCTCTCGGACTCGACGATCTACATGGCCTACTACACGATCGCCCACCACTTAAAAGCCATACCGCCGGAGAAGCTGACGCCCGCGGTATTTGACTATATCTTCTTTGGGATGGGTTCTCCGGAGACCGTCGACCGGGAGACCCTCGATGCGATCAGGAGCGAGTTCCTCTACTGGTATCCCTACGACTACCGGTTCTCGGCAAAGGACCTCATATCCAACCACCTCACGTTCCAGCTCTTCCACCACCGGGCCATATTCCCCTCGTACCTGCAACCGAAAGGCATGGTGGTCTTCGGGATGGGCCTCCTGAACGGGGCGAAGATGTCCTCAAGCAAGGGGAACGTCTTCCTGCTCGAGGATGCCCTCGAGGAGTTCGGCGCCGATACCGTCAGGATGTTCCTCGTCGGGAGCGCCGAGCCCTGGCAGGACTTCGACTGGAGGAACGAGCTCGTCTCGTCGACGAAGAGACAGATCGAGCGGTTCTGGAACACGGTCTCCGAGGCGATGCAGGCGGAGGGGGCCACGCCCATCGACGCCTGGCTTGCAAGCCGGCTCGAGCGCCGTATCGAGGCCGCCACCACGGCTCTTGACTCGTTCCAGACCCGGCAGGCGCTCCAGGAGGCGTTCTTCGGCGTGGAGTCCGACCTGAAGTGGTACCGCCGCCGCCTGCCCGAGGGTGCGGGCGGCGGGGCGGTGCTGCAGGACCTCTGCCGCACGTGGGTCCGCCTCCTTGCCCCCTTCATCCCCTTCACCTGCGAAGCGCTCTGGAGCGATCTCGGCGAGAGCGGCATGGTCTCCTTTGCCCCCTGGCCGGAGACGGACGAGAGCCGGATCAACCCCGGAGTGGAGCTCGCCGAGGAGCTCCTCGCGCGGACGGTCGAGGATATCGAGTCGATCGTCAAACTGATACCGATGGAGCCCGCGTCCATCAGTCTCTTCGTCGCCCCGGCCTGGAAGTACGAGGCGTTCCGGATCATAGCCGGTTCGGCGGACAAGACGAGGGTGATGCGGGAGATCATGCAGAACGAGAGTATGCGGAGGCGCGGCCGGGAGGCGACGGACGCGGCAAAGCAGATCACGAAACTCGTCCTGAAGCTGCCGCCCGATATCGTGAAACAGCTTGCGGCGTCGCCCCTCGATGAGCGGGCGGTCCTCGAGGGCGCACGGGCATTCCTGGAGCACGAGTTCGGCGTGCCGGTGACGGTCAAAGATGCCGGGGAGAGCAACCACCCGAAGGCGGCGGCGGCCATGCCCTTCAAGCCGGCGATCATGATCGAGTAGAAACCTCCTCTTTTTTACGGCATAACCGGAGGGATCTCATCCGCACGGTTATCCCGCGATATCCCGCGCATGCTCACCCCGGGCGGGGTCAGGTATATCTCCCCATCACGAGACCTGAGTATGCCGATGCTCCTCTTCGACGGAGAGTTCGTCGGAACCCGGGAACAGGACAGACGGTTATCCGGCCTGTTTGCGGCAGCGGAGTACCGGCAGGAGCGTATGAGGGTGATCGAGTCGCGGTGCGGTATACTCTGCAGCGGGTGCGGCTACCGGGCATCGATGGGTTGTGGGGGATGTATGGCGATAAAAAGACCGTTCTGGGGCGAAATCTGCCCGCTGAAGACCTGCTGCGAAGCGAGAGGGCTGGAGAACTGCGGCCGGTGCGGCGAGTTCCCCTGCGAGGTTCTCGTGCAGTTCGCGTTCGATGAGCGGCAGGGCGACGGCGGCAGGAGAATCGAGCAGTGCAGGGCGTGGTCTCTGCAGTAGAGGCGATAATGATGGCGTCGAGTTCGGAGTTCGTGGAGTACGTGGCCGGGCAGCTCGCCGGTGCAGGCAATATCACGTACCGGAAGATGTTCGGGGAGTACGGTATCTACTGCGACGGGAAGTTCTTTGCCTGTGCCTGCGACAACCAGTTTCTCGTCAAGATAACGGAGGCGGGAAAGAAGTTCATGCCGGACGGCAGGACCGCATCGCCGTATCCGGGGGCAAAACCCTGCTTCCTGATCGACGACCTGGATGACCGGGAGTTCCTGAGAGAACTGACAGCGATCACCTGTGCCGCACTTCCCGCACCGAGACCGAAGAAGAGGCGGGCGGGGACGGCGGCCCGGCGGCAGGGCGAAGATTAGATAAAAATCCGGTCCCGGAGCCAGAAAGAGGCGGCCGGCCGGAGAACCCGGTTATTCGCTTCCTTTCAAGGCTTGCTGCGCTTTCTTCGCCCGCTCTTTTGCGGTATACCCGGTCACCTGCTGGAGGTAGTTCCTGAACCGGCGGTTGGTATCGATGATCGCCTCGTCCCCGGCATCCCTGTTTGCCTCGGTATCGACGACCAGTGTTTTGCCTCCCGCACCGGACCAGACCTCAAGGCGATGGAGCGCCCCGTAGGCGACGATATAGTGACCGTCGGCCGCGACTTCGGGTTCGAGCCCGAACTGGTCGCGGAGGCCCTGCACCATGGATTTCGCAAGATCTTTCGTGTATCCACGTTTGATCTGGTATTCCTGCATAATATTTTTAAGGGACTGCCAGCTATGTTAAACTAATCCGGGAGTGGGTGATTGATCCCATGGACGATATAAAGGTCATATCCAGGGCGCTTGCCGGCGCCGAAAAGACGGTGCTGATCGGGTTCCCCGGCAGCGGGCTCGTCGGGAGTATTGCCCTGCAATACCTCGTCGAGCAGATGGATTTCGAGCAGATCGGGGCGATCACGAGCAAATACTTTCCGCCGGTCGCCCTCATGACGCGGGGCGTCATCAACGCACCCGTACGCCTCTACGAGAAGGATAGCCTCGCCGCGATCATATCCGACGTCCCCGTCCATCCCATGATCTGCTATGAGGTGGCAAACGGCATCATGGACTGGCTCACCCAGTTCGGCATCCGCGAGATCGCCACGATCGCGGGGATCATCACGAACGAGCCCGACAAGAGAGTTTTTGGGGTTGCAACCACCAGCACGGTCCTCCAGCGGATCGAGGAGCAGACGATCATCCTCCCCATGGGGAGCATATCCGGCATCGCGGCAAGCATCCTCACGGAGTGCAAAACCCGGGGCATACCGGGGATCGGACTCCTCGGGGAGACGGTGAACACCCCCGACCCGCGGTCCTCCGCGGCCACGATCGAGGTCTTGAACAAGATATACGACCTCGACCTGGACGTTCAGCCGCTCCTCGAGCAGGCGGTGGAGATCGAGGCGGCCATGGCCCAGATCGCCGAGCAGGTGCAGAAGACCGAGGCGCAACCACGAAGAGAGCAGCTGCCGATGTACGGGTGATGAGTGATGAAGTGCGCAGCATTAACCGGGATATCACCGTCGGTCATTGCCGAGCTCAAGACCGGCAGGGCACGCACCCTCGAGCTGAACAGCGCCCACAACATCATCACGCTGACCGAGGCCGCCCCGGGCGAGTGTATCTTCATGACGTCGGTCAACGGGGAAGACCTCTCGCCCGGGGACTCGGGGATCATGGTCGATCTCCTCGCCCTCACCATCAGCATGAAGCGGGTCGAGGTCGTCAACCCGCTCTACTACGAGGAGCGGGAACGGATGTCGGCCCGGGTCAAGGTCCAGTTCCGGGGGACGACCATCGCCCGCGGCGTGGAGGAGCGCAAGTGGGGTGACCCGACCATGGTCGAGATCATCCGGTCGGCGTGTTACCGGGCCGGGTGAGTACGCCCTCCCTTTTTTTGGGGCACCCCGGGGCCTCAAAGGGTTAATATCGCAGGACCGCTAAAATGTATGGGAATACTGAAAGGGTCTGTGGCTTAGCCAGGACATAGCGCCGGGCTTCTAACCCGGATGTCGGGGGTTCGAATCCCTCCAGGCCCGTCTGTTCTTGATATCCACGAGAGGAGTGCATCTCCTGGCGAATCACGGCTGTTTTTTTGTGATCAGCGCGTCGATGGACCGGGAGAGATTGCACGGTTCTTACACGAGGGCCTCCCCGGGGCCCGGCCGGATCTCCTCTAACCCGCTCGCCTCGCCCCCGGCGCGGGGCCGCGCCGTATCGGGGTACGGGTATCTCCGCCGTCTTACGAGAGGCCTGAAGGGCGCCCGGCATCTTCTCCGGGGATGGTTCGTCCGGCATGGTGCCCGGCCGCCATGCGTGCATCCAACTGCAGGTTATTCAACAATCAACGGCTACAGTACAACCAGCAGTGAGACATCTCCGGGAACCATACCGTCCGATGAAGGGTGGATGGTTCCGGACCCCGAGATCCCTTTCTGCAAGGCGACCGGGGATGCTGTCCGGGGTGCCTGCAGAGATGCATGGAGACCTCAATTGATGGAGAGAACACTATGATCATAGAATCGGTGAACCTGGTCTACTTCTCGCCCACCGGGACGACGAGGGCGGTTGTCCGGGGTATTGCCCGCGGGCTGGACCCCGGCAACGTTGAGGTGCGGGACATCACGCTGCCGGATGCAAGGATAGAACCGCTCCAGGTCTCGGAGAACGATCTGCTCATCATCGGCGTGCCGGTGTACAGGGGGCGGGTGCCGGCGCTCCTGGCCGGATGGCTGCATGCGCTCTCTGCCCGGAATACCCCGGCAGTCTGTGTCGTCGTCTACGGCAACCGCATATACGACGACGCGCTCATCGAGCTTGGCGATATCCTGACACAACGCGGGTGCAGGCCAATTGCCGGTGCGGTCTACATCGGGGAGCACTCGCTCTCCACCGATGACGTGCCGATAGCCCCGGGCCGCCCGGATGCAGGCGACCTCTTCCATGCGGAGTCGTTCGGGCGGAAGATACAGGAGAAGCTCGACGCCATCCCCTCGGCCGACCGGATCACCGATATCGCCCTGCCCGGCTGCCGCCCTTACCGGGGAGATTCGAGGCTGCAGGCTGCTGACTTCATCGCGGTCGGCGATGCGTGCATCCAGTGCGGCATCTGTGCGGAGGTATGCCCGGTCGGCGCCATCGATCCGGAGGAGAGCCGCCGGATCGATACGGCGGCGTGCATCACCTGCTGCGCATGCATCAAAAACTGCCCGCAACATGCCCGGTCGATCAAACCCGGGTCGGTGCACGATATGTCGGTGCGCCTCCATGCACTGTGCGGCGAGCGAAAGGAGCCGGAGTGCTTCCTGTAAGGGAGAGAACCTGAGGCTACACAATATGGAGCACCACCCGTTCTACGCAGTCCGCCCCCTCCTCCCCGTCTACCCGGAGGATCCGTCGCCGCACGAGAGGCGCTGGGTCCTGGTCCGGGACAGTTCCGTCTTCTTCAGGAACGATCCCGCGGTCGGCACCGTTCTGATGCCCGATTCGCTCCCGGAAGGTCTCTCGTGCGGTGAGCCGGTCTACCTTGGCACCCGCGACGATATCGCCTACTACGCTGCCGGGGTCGCTGCCGGAGCCGAGCCGCCGGCCGGCTGGCAGCCGGCGCCCGTCCGGGAACTCTCCGGGAAGGTTCCGGAGGGCGACATGGCGATCGCCTCCTACGCCGTGCGGATCCTCGACTTCGACCGGTCGACCGCCTTCTGCGGCCGGTGCGGCGCACGAACCCGCCCGCTCACGACCGAGCGGGCACGGGCCTGCACGGCCTGCGGCCGCATCGTCTACCCCCGGATATCCCCCGCCATCATCGTCCTGATCAAGAAGGGCGAAGAGGTCCTCCTCGCCCGCTCCCCCCGCTTCACGCCGGGGGTTTTCTCGGTCATCGCCGGCTTCAACGAGCCCGGTGAGAACCTCGAACAGACCGTCCACCGCGAGGTCGGCGAGGAGGTCGGCATCACGGTGAAGAACCTGTGCTACTCCGGGAGCGAACCCTGGCCGTTCCCCGACTCGCTCATGATCGGCTTCGTCGCGGAGCATGCCGGGGGAGAGATCCGGATCGACGGCCGGGAGATCGAGGCCGCCGGCTGGTTTACCCGCGATGCCCTGCCTTCCCTCCCCTCGGGGGCGAGCATATCGCGGGCGCTCATCGAAGCCTGGCGCCGGCGGGAGATCTGATCCGCTCCATGCAGCGCCCCGGTGCGATACGGGAAGAGCACGGAAGGGGGGAATCGCAATATTGATGACGCCAGATGGCCAACCACGCCCTATGCAGCATGAGACGGTCAGGCTGACCGGAAAGGACGCCGACGGCTACGTCATACCCCTCGGCCCGGCAAACCTCGTGGCGGTGGTGACCGATACGGGCATGGTCGGGTGCGGCGCGTTCGACGTCGATGCGCTCGAGAAGTTCGGCTACCCCGCGGCGCGGGTCAAACCCGCGGGAGGCGCATCCTCGATCGCGACCGTCGAGGACCTCCTCCGCGGCGAGATCAAGGGGGCGAACCGGTATGCGCAGGAGCGCGGCGTTGCCGCCGGCATGACCGGGAGAGAGGCGCTCGACCGGCTTTAGGCCTTTATCGGTTCCCCCTTATTTCCGGAGCATATCTCCTCGCTCACCGCTCCACCCATAATTTCAAATACCGGGCGGCACCCTAAGGGTGCTCATGGAGGGGGGGCCATATCCACGGAGACGGCGACGGTTGCGGCCATCGGGCTTGCCGCGGTGCTGACCATCGCCGTAGCCGCGGTCCTCCTCATACCCGGAGTCTCAGGCCCTGCCCGGCCCTTCTCCGCCCCTCTCCCGGCGGAGATCGTCGACGGCTACGGCGGGGCGCCGGTGATACGCATGGCCGGGACCGGGGTCGACCTTGCGGCCTGCCGGATCTACCTCGTCGACCCGGCCGGTGCCCTGCACGAGGTGCAGACCGCTATCCTCACGAACACGACGCTCGGCGAAGGCATGGCGGCGTACATCTTCTATCTCCCCCTGGACGACCGGCCGGCGGCATCGGGCTACTGGATCACCGACGAGCCCGGCCTGGTCTTCACCGCCGACTACCACGTCGCTGTCCGCCCGTTCTCCCCGGGCGGGCAGTGGCGACTCGTCGTTTACGATAGGGAATCGATGAAGAACAGGGTCGATCAGGTCCTCCCGATCACCGGACCGGCGTCCCCGGCCTGACCGGCCGGAGGGGGACCAGGAGAGAGGCCTCGTCGCCGGCGGCGAGGATCATTCCCCGGCTCTCGACGCCGAAGATCGTTGCCGGCGCCAGGTTCACGATCATCGCGACGTCTTTGCCCACCAGTTCGCCGGGGGAGTAGAACTGAGCGATGCCGCTGACCACCTGGCGTTTTTCGCCCCCGAGGTCGACGACGAGTTTGTAGAGCTTCTTCGAGCCCTTGATCGGTTCGGCCGAGACGACCCTTGCCACCCGGATCTCGAGTTTCCCGAACTCCTCGATGGAGACGGTGCTCGTCTTCTTCGCGGCCGCCGCGTTCGCCGCATCCACCCGCTTGTTGAGGACCTTCTCGAGGTCGTTCACCTGCGCCTCCTCGATCTTTGCAAAGAGGGGGGAGGGTTTTGGAAGCGCCCGCGCCCCGACCGGCGCCGTGGCCTCCGCGATCGGGTGGGCGGCGATATCGTCGCCGTAGCCGAGCATCGTCCAGGCCCGCTGCATCGCGTCCGGCATCAGGGGCTGAAACACCAGGACGAGCGCTTTCACGACCTGGAGGCAGTCGGCGATCACCTGCTGTGCCGCCGCCCGGTCCTCCTTGATCAGTTTCCAGGGGGCGTTGTTCTGGATGTAGGCGTTCCCGAACGACGCCAAAGCCATCATCGAGTCGACGGCGTTCTTGAAGTCGTAGTCCCGCATCGCCGCATCGATGCCGGCAAGGGAGCGCTCGATCTCTTCGAGTATGGCCGGTTGCGGGGCACGGTCGGGGATGCCGGCGAACTCCTTCTCCGCGAAGTACATCGTCCGGTAGAGGAAGTTCCCGAGCGTGCCCACGATCTCCTTGTTCACCCGCTCG
>MPOY01000407.1 GCA_001896715.1 Methanoculleus sp. EBM-46 | reverse complement strand
TCTGTTCTCGTGAACGCATAAGCCCGGACAGGCCACCATCACGCTTGCTGTCCGGATAACCCGGTGATCCTGAGAGAGACCGGGTTTGGCACCCGGGGCAACAGTCATAGGAGTGCCCACCAGAACGCCGAGGGGGTTCCGTCACGCCAGGAACTGATTTTAACCCGCGAAGATGAAGGGGGCGGAACGGGAATTTCCCGCCCACAAGGTGCAGGGCAGTTCACCCAAACCTTTTTACCATCCCTGTAAATGTTATTATATTTACATTTCCATAAAATTAAATAAAACAGGTATACATATTGGGTATGGACTGGTGTGCCGGATGACCCGTGGGGAAGAACCGACCGTGGAAGTCGGGCAGAGGCCTGAGGGGATTATCGCCATCGAACTCCCGTGGGTTGCCTCTCGTGGCGGTATGCCGGTCTACGAGGCCGTACTCCGGATCTTTCCGGTCGAGAAGGCGATCTACATCCTTCCAATCGTCCTCTTCATCTTTTCACTCTTCTTCGGGAGGTATATGATGGACCCGGTGGAGACCCTCCGAATCCTCATCGTCGGGTCGGCAACCATCTTCCTCGATACTGCGTCGTCCCTGCTCTCGACCTTTGCCGGTCATCAGGTTCTCCTCCCCTCCTTCGAACAGGCCTGGGGGGCATCGGAGCAGACGGTCATCTTCCAGATCAGGCTCCCGCGGGTGATAGCTGCAATGCTTGTCGGGGGAGGGCTCGCCCTTGCGGGAGCCTCGTTCCAGGGCCTCTTCAGGAACCCCCTCGTCTCCCCCGATATCCTCGGCGTGGCATCAGGCGCCGGGTTCGGGGCTGCACTCGGGATCCTCATCTCCGGAGACCCCCGGGTCATCCAGGTCTCTGCTTTCATCTTCGGGATCGTCGCGGTCGCCGTCACCTACGGCATCAGCCGTGTCTACCGGAACTCCTCGACCCTCATCCTCGTCCTCGGGGGGATCGTCGTCGGGTCCGTCTTCTCCGCGCTCCTCTCCCTCACCAAATACGTCGCCGATCCCTACGACACTCTGCCCGCGATCGTCTTCTGGTTGATGGGGAGCCTCTCGGCAGTTTCAAACGCCGATCTCCTCGCAGTCGCTCCGCCGATACTCCTCGGGGGTCTCTGCCTCTTCCTTATCCGGTGGCGGATCAACCTCCTCTCCGTCGGCGAAGAGGAGGCTCAGGCACTCGGGGTGGATACGAAGAAGATGACCGCGGCGATCATCGTCGCTTCGACCGTCGTCACCGCCTCCGCGGTCTGTATCAGCGGGATCATCGGCTGGGTGGGCCTCGTCGTCCCCCACATAGGGAGGATGCTCGTCGGCCCCGATTTCCGGAGGCTCATCCCCGTATCGGCCGTACTCGGGGCCTCGTTCCTTCTCATCGTCGACGACATCGCACGGACCCTGACCGCAGCCGAGATCCCCCTCGGGGTCCTGACGGCGCTCATCGGCGCACCATTCTTCGCATACCTCTTAACGCGAAAGAGAGTTGGCTGGTCATGATCCTGAACATCGAGCACGCGTCGTTCTCGTACGACGGCATCACAAAACAGTTTGAAGATATCTCCTTCTCCCTCCGGAGAGGCGAGGTGCTCTCTCTCCTCGGGAAGAACGGTACGGGAAAGTCAACCCTGATCAAATGCATCCTCAACATCCTCTCGCTCCAGAGCGGGAAGGTGGAGATCAACGGCCGCCGGATCTCCGGGATGAGGCCCGATGAGGTCGCTCGAGAGGTCGGCTACGTTCCCCAGGTCCACCGCGCCGCCTTTCCATTCACGGCGCTCGACTTCGTCCTCATGGGAAGGGCCCCCCATATCTCGACCTTCTCGGTCCCGAAAGAGGAGGACTACAGGAAGGTGGAAGAAACGTTTGCCCGGATCGGTATCACCCATCTCCGGGAGAAACCTCTTCCTGAGATGTCGGGCGGAGAGTCGCAGATGGTGATGATCGCCCGCGCCCTCGCCCAGGAACCATCGCTGCTCGTTCTCGACGAACCGACATCGCATCTCGATATCGGCAACCAGATGAAGACGATCGCGACGATTAACCGGCTCGCCGCCGAAGGGATCGGCATCCTGATGAGCACCCACTTCCCGGACCACGGGTTTATGACCTCGCACACGGTCGCTATCCTCGAGAACGGCAGGCTGATCGCGCAGGGGCCAGCTGAGGACGTCATCACGAGAGAGAACCTGTACAAAGCCTATGGGGTCGACGTCTGCATCCGCTACATCGAGGAGGCGGGGCGGATGGCCTGCATCCCGATAAACTCGTGCTGCGTTCCCGGGTAGCAGGGAGAGCTACATCGCTCCCGGCACGGCCCGCAGGCGCACCTCCGACGAACCGACGGCGGAGATGCGCGGGTGTGTTTATGGGCGGTAAAACGACCTGTTTCCGGTCCTTATGCTCGCCTCGGCCCCGTAAAACGTCCGGTAGAACCGATCCTCCTCTGCAGCAAGATCGAACGCCGCACACGCCGGGTGGAGGGTGCCCGCGATGGCAGAGAGGCCGAGCACCCAGCGGGGGTTGCCGAAATCCCAGCCCGGCGGAAGGGTGTAGACCCGGCCGTGCTCGATCGCATCGGCAGAGAGTCCCATCCTCCGGCATGCCATAAGGTAATCGGAGGCCGGTGCGGAGAGGAACCCGGATATGAATATGTACTCCGGGTTGAACGCGGCGAACTCTTCCGGGGTTATGTTGACCCCCGGCTTTCCGGCCCGGACGATCCTGCGGTTGACGGGGTCGCCGCCGGCCGCCTCCACGAGGTCCATCTCGAACCGGTCGGCGTTCAGGGCAAAAAGCGGCGTCCCCATCGAGTAGTAAACCCGGGGCCGGGGATACCCTTCTACTGCCGACGAGACCGCCGCCACCCGGTCACCGATATAGGCGGCAAGCGCCTCAGCCGCTTCGGGGCGGCCGGACCGCTCCCCGAGATCCCGGACAAGGCCGATATACCCGTCTATCGTCTGGATCTTCCCGTGGAGGTCCCGGATATAGTCATCCTTTATGACCCCGGTCCAGATCCGGGCGAGATCGGCGTCGGACTCCACGCCGAGGCAGACCAGAACGGCATGGACCATCTCAAGCGCCCTGGTAAACCGGTAGCCGCCCATCATACCGGGTTCGGCGTACGGGGTCTTTCCGATGCTCCCGAGAACGGGGAGCGAGAACCCGCAAGAACAACGAGCGTCCGGCGGAACCGCGATCGTCCGCGCCCCCATCGGCCCGAAGAACTCTCGCCCGACGACCCTCTCCCCACAGGACGGGCAGACCGTATCGAGGTACCCGGTCCCGGGGGAGTTGAAGAGGTAGACATACCGGAGTCTCCGCCGCAGGTCGTCGCAGATCCGCTCCGACTCCGCGATCGTCGGTTCCCTCTCCGGCGACTCGTCGCCGAACGGTATGAATCGCATGACGAGGAGCGGGATATCAGGAGATATATCCGCAATCCGGGCGGCAACAGCGCGGATCTCGTCGTCATAGCCGCAAGCGTAGATACAGGAGACCTCGACGTGAACGCCTGCTTCGTGAAGGGTCTTCACCGCCCGGAAAGCCGGTTCTGCCGAGACCGCTCCGCACGCACGGTAGCGCGCATCGGATGCTCCTTTCAGCCCGATGTTTACGAAGTCTATGGCAGGCGCGAGATCATGGAGGGTTTCTTCCGTATAGTAGCCGTTCGTCGCGCATCCGACGAGGAGCCCCGCATCGCGCGCCGCCCGGGCCACCGCGAGGAACGTCCGGTGCATGGCGGTCGGATCGTTGAGGCAGAACGCTATCCCGCGGCACCCCTCCTCCCGGGCGCGCCGGATCAGGGCGTCGGGCGGGATATGCTTGAGTGCCCCGGAGACCGCCTCCGCGTGGAGGGCGACCGTCTCGGATATGCATCCTCCACAGGAGAAGGTGCACCCGATGCCGCTCGCCTGCAGGAACGTCTCCCGGGGATAGTAGTGGCACATCGGCATCGTCTCGATAGCAATCGGCATGACCGCGATGTAGCGGTCGGGATACCGCTCGACGATCGTCCCGCCCTCGTTTGTGTACATCCTGCACCGCCCGACCCCTCCGGGCCCGATCACACACCGGTTCTCGCAGATGGAGCACCGCATACGCCTATCGCCCCTTCTCCATCATGACCCAGAACCCGGAGTCATCGTTGACGATCCGGTGAGGGAGCCCGAGGCCCTCGATGACGCCGACAACCCGCTCCCGGTTCTCCGGGCCGAGGTTTTTATCCCGGAAGTTCTTCCAGTCCGGGTTCTCCTTCGTCATCGCGGCCAGAACTGCGTCCCGGAGTTCGGCGGTCCCGAACCCGCCCCCGATATAGGTCTTCCCACCGGGTGCGAGAACCCGGTGGATCTCGGAGAACGCCCGGGCGAGGTCCTCCCAGAAGAAGATCGAACCGCGGCTGACCGCGATGTCGACGGATCCCGCGGGAAGCGGGATATCGTGGACGTCGCCTGAAAGCAGCGAGAGGCGGCCGGAGAGGCCGGCCTCCCGGATGTTCCCTTCGGCGAGGGCAAGCATCTCCGAAGACGAGTCAAAGAGCGTGACGGTAAGGTCGCTCGCCCGCGCAAGCGCTATCCCGAGCGA
>MPOY01000575.1 GCA_001896715.1 Methanoculleus sp. EBM-46 | reverse complement strand
CGACCACGTCGCTGATGACGAGCCCCCCCTCCTCCACCGGGACCCGGTCGCCGATCTTCACTTCGAGCGCCCGGATCTTCCGGAGGTAATCGGTATCCCAGACCAGCATCGCGTGGTCGGGCGTGACCGAGAGGACCTTCCCCCGCCCCGTCACGAACCGGATGAGGTGCGCCGGGGCGCGGTGGATCGAGACCGACGTGATCTTTTTCACGCTGACCAGCCCCTGCGGGTCGATGCTTCGTGCATAGAACGGCTGCCGGGGGTCGGAGTAGAACGTTCCCGTCCGGTCGAGCCCCGGCTTTGAGAGATCGAAGTTCTCCACCACGAATTGCCGGATCGGCACCGTAATCCACTGCCGGCCGTCGGAGACGGCGATCTCCGTGTCGCCCGCAAAACAGTTCCGCCGCTTGGCTGCGTGGAAGAACGGGTGGCCGTAGCCGACACCGGCCTTCGAGAACCCGATCAGCCGGACAAGAACACCGGCGCTCGTGTGCGGCGCAAGCCCCATCAGGAGGTGGCCGACAAGGTCGAGAGGTTGCTCCGCCCGGTAGAAGGGTTCGAGCCCGTAAACCCGCACCAGGAGGTCGTCGATGAACTTCGCCACGCGGACAAGCCACTCGCCGCAGTCTTCCGAGACCAGGATATCCTGGTGGCGGAGCTCCAGCACCTGGTCGGTCTCGACGAGTTCCCGGCCGTAGATGTCGTGGGTGTAGCCGAGTTCGCGGAGTCTCTCGATCGGGACGCCGATCTCGTCCGGCCGGAAATGGGTCAGGGGGAGATCGATCATATCGTAGCGGACGGTCCCGTCCTTGAAGACATAAAGGTTCTGCAACGCCCGGAGGATCCCCTTCTCGATCGGCTCCACCGGCCGCTCGCGGGAGATCAGGCCTTTGACACCCTTCAGGAGCGGGATCGCCGACTCGCGCACGCCGAGGTTCGCGAGCGCCGCCGCATACTCGATCCTGACGTTGATCGAAACCTTCTGGAGGCAGACCGTCGCAACGCTGCACCGGGGGCACATATCCTTACCGATCTCCTGGTTGCACTTCGGGCACCGGAGGACCGGCCGCGTGTGCGCCCCGCAATCGCAGAGGTTCTTGTAAGTGAACGTGCCGCAGGAGGGGCAGCGCCGCTCGCCCACATCCACCTCGATCACGCCGCCGTCCGTGTTCGACCGGGGCCGTGAGGCGCAGGCCGCCTGGAACGACCGGCGAGAACCACCCTCGTCCCCGATGGGGAAGAGCGAGTGGGGCGGCGGTTTCATCTCCCTCTGCTTCGACTTCCCCGGCCGCCCCATCCTGCCGCCGACCCGGGTGCCCGCCCGGGAGCGGATCGAAAAGCCCGAGAGGTGCATAACAAGGTCAAGCGAGTTCTCAAGGGGAGCGTTCTCCCACGCCGGCCTTTTATCGAGGTGCAGCGTCAGACCGAGGCAGGCGAGGAGGACCAGGTACCCGGGAATCGCGATCCGGTCCCCGG
>MPOY01000255.1 GCA_001896715.1 Methanoculleus sp. EBM-46 | reverse complement strand
GGCGGCAACGGGGTCTGCCACTGCTGTTCGAGCACATCCCGGATCTGCTCCCCCGTGAGGGTCATCGAGAGGACGGTCGAGGCGAACGGCTGCACCGCGTAGAGGTCGCCCCAGGTGACGTTGCCCTGCGGTATGTCCGCCCGGAGCGAACCGGTGGTGATGAAGGCGACGTCGGCCTGCATCGCCGCCCGCTGGCCGTCGGCGACGAGGTTGCCGAGGGGGGATTCGCCGGCACCGGTCGCCTGGCCCGTGATGCTCGCCGATGCGCTCGTGACGACCCGCTCCGTCAGAGGCCTGACTGCATCTCTCGCCCTCTCGAGGAGTGCGGCTGCCCCGGGATCGGTGCCGGACAATCGGTTCGCGTATGCCGGGACGATCTCGGCCGTCCTGTGGGTGACGTCGCCGGTAGCGGGATCGATGACGAGCTCGATGTCGGCAAACGCTTTGCCGTAACTGTATGCCTGGGTCACCAGCACCGATCTACCGCCGGCATTCTCCAGGCAGGCGTTCGTGAACTCATGGGTGTGGGCCGAGAGGACAAGATCCACGTCCGGGTCGAGGCCGGCGACGATCCCGGTGATCCTGCCCGTCACGTTGCCCCCTTCCCGCGTCGGACCGCCATAGGCATCCTGCGAACCTCCCTCGTGGAGGAGGACGATGATCGCGTGCACGCCCTTCTCCTGGATCTCGGGGATATACCGGTTGATCGATTCGGCCTCGTCTTTGAAGACGATATCCTCGATGTTCGCCGGTTTCTGTATGGAAGGCGTCTCGATCGTTGTGGCGCCGATGAACGCAATCCCTACGCCGCCGGCATCGCGGATGGTGTAGGGGGCGGCGATGGGGGTGTCATTCACTCTCCAGACGACGTTTGAGGAGACGTACTCCATAGCCGCGCCGGGGTAGGGGTCGACCAGGTGGGTGATGGTCGTCGCGCCGTTTCCGCCGTCGACCATCCGCATCAGTTCGTCCGTGCCCCGGTCGAACTCGTGGTTGCCGAACGTTGCAATCTGCGGGCAATCGCCTGCAAGGCCGTTCCAGAAGAGAATGGTGGGCTCGTCCAGCAGCAGGCCGGACTCCGGCGGCGATGCGCCGACGATGTCGCCCGGCAACGCTATGAACGTGGCCGGCCGGCCGGCTGCCGCGTTGAGGTACGATGCGAGCACCGGCGCGCTGCCGACCGGTTCGCCGCTGAGGCTCTTTCCGGCGGTCAGCTGCCCGTGGAAGTCGTTGACCGCGAGTATCCTGACGTGCACGGGCGCCGGGTGCAGATACCAGGAGAGCCCGATGGGGATGAGAACGATGATCGTGAGCACGAGAAAGCCGGCGATCACCTGTAACCATGG
>MPOY01000325.1 GCA_001896715.1 Methanoculleus sp. EBM-46 | reverse complement strand
CCCGATCGAGGTGGTATGAGGTGGAGAGTACGCTTTTTATATACCTGAGATCAACGTTAAAAAAATATGAGAGATTCTCTGATCCTGATGAACCCAAGCGATCTGGTCTGTTTTCTCAAGAAGGATCCGGCGGAGTTTACCAGGGAGGATATCATCCGGTTCTGTGAGGCGAACCGGATCGAGATGGTCAACTTCCGCTACGCCGCCGAAGACGGCAAGCTTAAAACCCTCAACTTCGTCATCTCCTCAAAGGAACACCTCGACACCATACTCTCAGACGGCGAACGCGTCGACGGCAGCAATCTCTTCTCGTTCATCGAGGCGGGGAGCAGCGACCTCTACGTGATCCCGCGCTACCGCACGGCATTTGTCAATCCCTTCGCCGAAGTGCCGACACTTGAACTGCTCTGCTCCTTCTACGACAGCGACGGCAAACCGCTCGAGAGTTCGCCCGAGTACGTGCTCCGCAAGGCAGACGAAGAGTTCACCCGCCGAACCGGGTGCACCTTCAAGACCCTTGGCGAACTCGAGTATTACGTCGTCAGTCCGCGGGGGGATCTCTACCCGGGCCGCGACCAGAAGGGCTACCACTCGGCCGACCCCTTCGTCAAGTTTGCGGACCTGCGCGATGAGGCGATGCGCCTCATCGCCCGGGCCGGCGGCATGATCAAGTACGGCCACTCGGAGGTCGGGTGTTTCTTCGCCGGCGACACCTACTACGAACAGCACGAGATTGAGTTCCTGCCGATGCCGGTGGAGCAGGCGGTCGAACAGGTGATCATCGCCAAGTGGATCCTCCGGATGCTCGGCAACCGGTACGGCGTCGAGATCAGCTTTGCCCCGAAGATCACCGTCGGCAAGGCCGGGAGCGGCATGCACTTCCATATGCTCGCCGAGAAGGACGGCCAGAACCTGATGGTCGAGGGCGGCAGGTTAAGCCCGCTTGCCCGGAAGATGATCGCCGGCATACTCGACGTCTCCGATGCCCTGACGGCCTTCGGCAACACCATCCCGACCTCCTACCTCCGCCTTGTCCCCCACCAGGAGGCGCCGACACGGATCTGCTGGGGCGACCGCAATCGCTCGGTCGTGGTCCGCGTGCCTCTCGGCTGGATCGGCGCGGAAGGTATGACACACGATGCCAATCCCTGTGAGAACCGCCACCGCGATGAACGGTCGTCGAAGCAGACGTTCGAGTACCGGGTCGCCGACGGTTCGGCCGACCCCTACCTGACCGTCGCCGGCCTCGTTGTCGCGTCGCTGCACGGAATCGGTATGCCCGGGGCACTCGAGGCGGCCGAGAAGCTCTACGTCAGCGGAAACATCTTCCGGCCCGAGTTTAAGGAGCGTCTCGCAGAGCTCGAACACCTCCCCGCCTCCTGTGTCGAGTCGGCCGGGGCGCTCGCAGCAAAGCGCGCGATCTTCGAGAAGGATGGCATCTTCCCGGCGGGGATGATCGACAGCCGGATCGCCGCCCTGAAGGCCTTCGACGACCGGGGGTTGAACGAGAGGATCTACGGCGATAACGAAGCGATCCGGGAACTGGTCGAGCAGTACATCCACGTGGCGTGAAGACCCGATCTATCCCGGGCTCCCGCAGAATACTTTTTTTGGCGACCGGAGCCGCATCTTCTCAGACCATCCGGCCCTCTCCCGGGCGGTTAACACACCTGTTCCGATGCACCGTATCTTTCTTGCAGAACGTGCGCCCGGGGCAAGGTATTATTAAGAGGGGATCCAGAGGAGGTGGCTCTCCGGTGTGGCGCCGGGTCACCGGGGGATAAAGACGGCTCTCTCCGCCGTGAGCGGATGGCCGCGGAGACCTCCGGGGGGCCGCGCATGTTCGGACGGGAGAGGAATGCATGTCAACTACCCCTCCCTAAAGGGAGGGGCTTGCACCGGGAATCTCATGGAGACTACGACGATGCAATTTAATTCGCCCGAAGGTTGCTTTATCCAGCCTTATTCGTGCAGGCCGGTTGACACGGCCTCTACCGATTATCCGTGGAACCACGGAATCACCGGCTACTTGTATCGCTCCCCGCGGCACACATCATACGCAAATTGTGGTGTAATTAAAACATCCTCTTCAGGAGTCGGCGTCAGTGGGCCAGTAACCGAAGTATCGACCTCAGACTACAAAATACTCACGGAGGGGGCAATTCCTCCCCACCCTGAAGGATGGGGAGGAATTGCCCAATTAAGATGAAAGGTGGAACAGAAGAGAGGAAGTCGGGAGAACCGGGGCCGGTCACGTTTACATGCTACCGGGTCGCCCCGGAAGAGGAGAATGCCCCGGGAGAGGGTATGAACACCTACAGCGTCGTAGTGCTGCTGCCCGGCGGGGATGTCAGGCACCAGGTCGTCTGGGCAGGAGCCCCCGAGGACATCGGCGATGCGATCCGGGTTCCGCCCGGTTCACGGGTGATCATGACCGAGATGGCGAGTGCGCTCGTCTGGGACAGCGAGAACGTCGAGGAGGAAGAGGCGGCCGTGGAGGCCGCGCCAACCCCCTGACCGCTTTTTTGGTCTGCCCGTGCGAGCCCTGCTGCGGGAGGCTATGCTTTCCGGAT
>MPOY01000023.1 GCA_001896715.1 Methanoculleus sp. EBM-46 | reverse complement strand
CTTGACCGCCGCTTTATCGCCGTCCAGGTAGACGGTGAGGTCGAAGGCGCCGACGTCGCTTCCGCCCCCGTTCTTGATCGTGACCGGAACGGTGTAGTCGGAGAACCCTGCAGCGGCCGCAAACGGGCATGCAGCGACGATGACCGCGCCCGCAGCGAGGATGGCCATCGCCTTCCCGCCGGGCGGCCGGACCCTGAAGAGAGCCGCAAGAGAGAGCCCCAGGAGCAGGGCGGCGAGGGGGGCGGGGGACTGCGGCGGCGGCGCGGCGTGCGCTCCAGCCCCGGCCCGGACCGGTGCCCCTATGGCGACGGAGAGGTCGGGGACCGTGCCGACCGTCAGCTGCATCGATGCTTCGTTGTCCGCGGGATCGGCGTCGCCGGCGGCATCGACGCGCACCGCGACGGTATGCCTTCCTTCGGCGAGGGTGACGCCGGTCTCGACCTGCTGGACGCCGGACCTCGCCGGCTCGACCTCAACCGTTTTGACGGCGCTCCCGTCGACCGAGAAGGTTATCCCGATCTTCCCGTCGGGCCGCGCCCCGTAGTTCCTCACCGTCGCCCGGACTGTCGCCTCCTCGCCGGCGTAAGCGCCCGTCACCACGGGTGTATCGACGGCGAAGTCCGGGGCCGGAGACGCGCCGGGCCGCTGCACCGTGAGGATCGCGGAGACCGGGTGGATGTAGTCCTCGCCCTCGGGCTTCGACCCGGTGGTGCTGATCTCGCCGTCGCCGTCGAGGTCCCTCCCCTGCTCGAAGACGATGCGGTTGGTCTCTTTCAGGAGGCGGCCGACGTCGAACGTCTCGACGTCGACGTAGCGGGCCTCGACACCGACACCGCCGGCCGCGTCGCCGACGCACTCGTTGCCGATATCCCGCGCACCTTCGGGATAGATCGAGAGGTCGGTCACCAGAACGCCCAGGTCCTCGCCGTTGAAGAGGACGTAGTCCGGTTGCCCTTTCGTCGTGGCAAGGAGGACCACGGTCAGGTCGGCGGCGCCCCTCTCCGCCGGAAGCGCCTTCTCAAAGATGACCTCGCACGTGGCGTGGCGCGTGGGGTTCGTGCCGGACCACCCCTCGCCGTGGAGGTTCTCGTTCCCCTCGGCGATCCAGTACCGGGTGACCGGTCTTGCGGCATCCTCGACGACGGCCACGACGAATATGCCGTAGACGCGCCCGTCGATCCTGCTCTCGGGCTGGCCCCTGCTGGTCGTGAGGGTGACGGTGTTCCTGCCGCCGCGGAGCTGGTCGGTGCAGTCGTGCGCGACCCAGTAGACGCCGCATCCCGATACGAGCGTCTCGGGGTGCCGGTCGTCCTTCCCGAAGAGGTCCCGGCGGACCGGGACGCCGTTGTTGACGCTGAGCTCCTCCCACCCGGTGT
>MPOY01000024.1 GCA_001896715.1 Methanoculleus sp. EBM-46 | reverse complement strand
GTAAGAATAAGAATAGCAAGGAGCTTCTTCATACTTTTACCTCCTCTCCGGTGTTCTCAATTCCACACATGATAACAAACAAATATGCCTCTTTGAACCTCATAAGGTTCTTCGTTGGTTTACTACAAACTGTATGGGGATCTGGTTTCAAAGCCTTAAAAAACCATTCCATATGTACTTCTTGAATTTAATGATAGTTCAGAGAATTGGTCCGTGTTTTTTAGTCTATCATACATAATTGTCCTGGCAAATAGCGAACATCTGTCAGAAAAAACGGAACTCTGCCAAGTAATAAAGAGCATTCGAAAGTGCCGTCTTTTTTGCGCCCTCGACGAAGATCGTCATTTATAGAGGATATTTGGGTATGAGAAGATTCCTGATCCTCCCTCAATTAGAAGTCCCAGTCTTCCTGCAACACTACCTTCAACGGGCTGACTGAGGATCAGAAAGTTATCAACATATAGTTCAACAAATGGAGAGACTATTATCAATTCAATTCTATGCTCTTTGAAATACGAGAGCCTCAACGGCCTGTACTGAATCATGCTGGTAGAAAGCCCAAATTCAGCACGAAAAACACGCTGAAGCTCAACACGCTGTTTGCAGTAATTGAGTATGATTCCAAAACCGTTGTTGCATTCTTCAAATCCGAAAAGAATTCCGCCATTGCCTTCCTTAAGACTTATATCAACCCGGATAGCGCCATTTTCGATAGATTTGTCAAACCATACTCCAGCTATTCCAGCTGGCGACAGTGCTTCGATTGATATATCGCGTGGGATCCATTGGACTCCCGTGGCTTCACTTTCAGGATATCGTGCTGCCAGGTGCTCACGTTTCAGTTTCGAGGAATTTGGAAAGATCTTTCTGTCGAAGTCATCATACTTCTGCAGGCTAAGGTGATCACCACAGAGCTTAAGGATCTTGGGAGTAGAGAATGAGCCGGTCAAACTCTTGAAATTTGTAATTTTCTCGGGGAAGACGTTGTGATGATAGAAAAGGCGTGATTCATGTTCTCCCCTGAGTGGCAGGGTTCTTCCCACGTAGGAGCCAAACATTCCGTCTCCAGAACCCAGCAACGAACTCTCCGAAGGTTCATGGAAGGGTCCTGTTAGAGATTTGCCAACCAGGTATCTAATTCCGCTTGCCGCGTATTCGAAGTCGCCAGTGCGAGTGCTGTGCCACTGTCCACACGAAAAGATAAGGAACCATCTGCCATTCATCTCGAATACATCCGGCGTCTCGAGAAACCCGTATCTATCGGATACATAAACGGGTGGCTGTACACACCATTCAATCAGATCTCTTGATATGGCGTGACCTATTGCTCCCCTCCCGGTCCAGTTACCGGTTCTCGAGCGGGCGCAGAAAAACATGTGGAAATCGCCTTCTTCGGTTCTGACGATGCAGGGGTCTCTCCAGGCGACGCTCGAAATCGAGCTGTCTAAAAGCGAGGTTTCATACCATTCACCTTGAGGTTCAAGTACATGACGGGGAATTTTTCTCCACGTCAACAGGTCCTCAGAGATTGCGACTCCCATTCTCTGAATGGCATTTCGTTTGGCTCCATAGAACATATAGTAAATTCCCTCGTTCTTGAAGAGAGTCCCGGTCATAAGAGGACCATCGTCCCATTCTCCGTTATAGCCTCTTTCAATTGCCAGCCCGGCTTCTTTCCAGTGCAGCAGATCTTCGGACACTGCATGATTTATGGCGTGGCTTCTTAAACCCTTCTTTTTGAGAAGATGAAAGAGATGATACAGACCGTTTTCTTCAAAGAGCCATGTGTCCCACAGACTGTTATGAGACGGCACAAACAACACTTCAACCACTCCCGCAAGTTCAACAGTTGCCTCTTCCAGACCGGAACGCCAGTCTGGTACCCACCAAAACGATAGAATTATCCAGATATTTCGGATTTGTATTTAGCCTCCAAAGCTTGTCGATGAAGGCTCCGACCATCGAGGAAATATAACCTACTGAAGTGTAGTCAAGGAAACGGGGAGTTATCGCTCAACCTTTTACGCTTCCTTCAGTAAGACCACCTGTAATGTATTTCTGCATGAACAGATAAAAGATAATCACCGGAATGGTCGTTATCATACCGCCTGCCATTAGCTCATTCCACTTCACAAGAAAATCGCTTATCGAAGCAACAAGTGCTACTGTCAGCATCCTCTTGCTATCCGACATTATCAGAGTGTTTGCGAACATGAATTCGTTCCATGCAAGTATGAAACAGAAGACCGCCGTCGCCGCGATACCCGGGGCTGATAGCGGCAGAATTATCCTTGTAAAGGCTTTAGCCCTTGTACAACCATCAATTCTTGCAGCCTCTTCAAGTTCGCTCGGGATATTTCTGAAGAATCCTCTCAATAACCATATTGAAAATGGAAGCGAAAAGACCGTATACGAAATTATCAAACCGGTAAAAGAGTCTGTCAGCCCAAGGTTTCGCATCATAATGAAGAAGGGTATAAGAAATACCACTGCTGGAAACATACGGGTGACAAGTATGAACATTAAATACGCCTTTTCTCCCTTCATCCTAAATCTGGCGAGCGCGTAACCGCCCATGCACCCAAGAACAATCGCAACAAAGGTTGTCATAAGTGATACATACAAACTATTGACGAAATATGTGCCCAAACGCATGTTTCTCCAGGCGGCAAGATAGTTTTGAAACGTGGGATTTTCTGGAAGTATGGTCGATGGAAACTTCAGAGTCTCCGCCGTGGGCTTCAGAGAAGTGAGAATCATCCAAAGAACTGGCAATAGTATTATGAATGTGAGAACGAAGAGAGCCGCGTGAACTAACAGGGCCCTTCTTATCCTCTTTTTTTTACTCAAATACATGATCACTCACCTCTAATCTATTTTCTTGCCTTCTACTCTATAAAGATAGAAGATGATTATCGCCGACAGGAATATTACCATCAGTATCGACTGTGAAGACGCGAATCCAAAGTTGTATCGCTGAAAGGCTGTCTTGTAAATACTGGTGGCCAGAATCTCCGTTGCTCCTCCGGGTCCACCTTTAGTCATCACCCAGATCATGTTGAAACTGTTGAAGGTCCAAATAGTTATCAACGTTATCGCAACTACTATTGAGGATTTCAGATAAGGAATGGTAATGTTCCAGAATCTCTTCCATACTCCCGCGCCATCGACTTCGGCAGCTTCATACAGATCTTTCGGTATTGTCTGAAGGGCGGCGTGGAAAATAAGAGCACTAAGAGGAAACTCCTTCCAGACCCGCGCTATGACGACCCACACTTGAGCGGTGAGCGGTCTTCCAAGCCAGGCGACCGGTTCGCTTACAAGTCCGAGCCTAACGGCAATATCGTTTACCAGACCGAATTCCGGATGAAGCAACCACATCCAGCTAAGCGCGGCAACAGCCGACGGAATGGCCCAGGGTATAAGAATGAGAGCTTTATAGATTCCGACTCCCTTGACCGGTTGATTTAATAGCAACGCTATCGAAAGACCGAGCGCAACCTGACCGGCTACATTAGCGGCAGTCCACCAAAGAGTGTTCCAGAAAGCCATCCAAAAATTCTCATCGCCAAGGGCTTTTGAATAATTGCTAAAACCTATGAAGGGTATCCCTCTATGAAGAGTGAGGAGGTTATAGTTGAAGAAACTCATTACAAGTCCAATAATCAGTGGGACTATGATTATCAAAACCATAACCGCTATAGTTGGACTCATTAAGAAGAAACCCATATGCTTATCGAAAAATCGTTTTACGTTCATCCAGTAATCACGCACCTTGAAATAAGATTGTGATCATCATCTAGAAACCAGGCAACGGAGACTAAAGTCTAGCCTCCGTTGCCTTTGTACAGACTTTATTTATTTGCCGAGGGCTTCGTTGAGGGCTTCCTGGACAATTTTGGCGGCTTTGTCCAAAGCGGTATCGGGATCTTCTCCATAGACCAGCACCGAAGTGAATGCGTCTCCGATAACTGTTCTCGAATAATCTCCAACAAGAGAGGCATGGTTTATGCCATAAGGGAACTCTCTTATAAACTGCTCTATAAGAGGATCATTTATAAAGCCACTTTCAAGTGCATCTACTCTTGAAGGGAATCTTCCATAGGAGAATGCCACTTTCATATTCTCGGCGGAGGTGAGAAAGTCAATCCATGCCCATGCGGCATCTTTTTCTTTTGAGCCGCTCCATATACCCAGACTGCTGCCACCCAACGATGTTGCTCTCCTAACCTGCATAGGATGAGGAATAACATCTATTTCGAAAGCGGCATTTGCAGCCCTTAGGGGAGCAATTTCCCAATCACCTGCTATGTACATTGCAATTCGACCACCCAGAAAAGAGTTTCTGATATCGTCCCAGGTATCGTAGGCTATAGCTCCCGGAGGAATTACCTTATGGGTAGTGAAGAGGTCGGTATAGAATTTAAAGGCTTCTTTACCCTCGGGCTCGTTGAAGGTCACCTTTGTTCCGTCCGGGCTGAAGAGGCTGCCTCCATTCGCATACAACCACGGGAACCAACCATAGGCGGCTCCGCGACCGCTTCTAATTCCAAAACCATATTGATCGTCATGAGTCAGTTTCTTGGCAACTTCCAGGAATTCGCTCCAGTTCATCGCCGTATCTCTGGAATAGTTAATACCCGCTTTTTCAAAAGCTGTCTTGTTTATTATCAGTGCTGTCGCATCTGATATCCAGGGAAGAGCATAGATATTCCCGTCGAGAGTGCTGGAGTCGATCGCACTTTTGAGGATCTCTTTGTCTTTTCCGCTTGCATAGATATAGTCATTCAGTGGTAGCAGCGTTCCAATAGCGCCTAACTCGACTGCCCAGGTTGTTGATACATGTATAATATCCGGGGCGACTCCAGCTAGACTTGCGGTAATGAATTTCTCCATCAATCCACGGTTAGGAACATTCTCAATCTTCAGTTCGACAGTTGGATTACGTTTCATAAACTCCTTTTGGGCCTTGACAAGCTCCATTTCTTCATTAGCTGCCATCTCGTCATATACCCACATGGTTATAACTGTCTTACCACCTACAAATGCAAAGAACACAAGCATAACAGCGGCGATTAGAAGAATCTTCTTAGCAGTCATTCAATTTCCCTCCTTTATAAATGCTGTCGTACTGGAAGCCTTTTCAGTAAATCAATAGATTATTATTCTTTGCAAGTTCCATGAGTCTGGTTCTGTTATCTTCCGTCAAGTCCGAGGTAATAATTCGCTCTTTGCCTGTCCATTTCTGTGTCAACACGAGCGACCTTTTGAAGTGTTTTGAACTGGTTGCCAGGATAAATATCTCGTCGCATGCATTGCATATCAGTTTCTTTGTTTCCGCCTCAAGAATGTTCGATGCATAGTAGCCGGTTTCGTCGAAACCATTGACACCAAGGAAGACCTTGTTAACGTTGTACCTGTTCAGGAAGGGATTAATCTCAAAATCGAGAAAATTCATTGTATTGTGCTGAAAAGTGCCCCCTATAACCACTAGATTTATGTTCGGGTACTGAACAACAGCGTTTATTATATAGAGTGAATTCGTGACAACGGTAAGTACCGTAGGTGGGTTCTTGCTGAGCTCTTCGAAAAAGAAAAGCGTGGTGCTTCCAGCATCTATAAAAATCACGTCATACTTCTCAACGAACTTCGTAGCTTTCAGGGCAATATGTCGTTTTTCATCAACATCGATTGCGACTTTCTCCTGGAATTCGGGATCATACCTTTGAAGCTTTGTCTGAATGGCGCCGCCATGAACCCTCTTTAATAGACCCTCTTGCTCGAGTTCAGAGAGATCGCTTCTGATAGTTACCTCGGAAACTCCCAGTTCGCTGGCCATCTCGGTGGATCTAATCTTTCCTTTAATAGACAACTCTCTAAGTATTTGTCTGCGCCTTTCTTCTGAAAGAATTATAATCGCCTCCTTTGTTGAAACTATATCACTATGGATTTTTGAAAAGCAAATTCAAAACAAACCGTATTTTCGTTTTATCTGTCTTTATTACCGATTATCTTTTTATTTCTATTCGTTTCTACATCTTTCGACTTACTACTTCCAATAATAGATGAAGAAATAAATGAGAAAAAAGAAAGAAAACCCAAAACCGTATAGGGTGTTTTTGTACTAAAAGAAAAATAAAATGAAAAGTTTCGAAGAAACGTTAGCATCAGAGAATCATAGAAAGCATAAACGGCGGAACATACATAATCGACTCGAAATCGATAAAGGACATCACTGGTCAGAGGATAAAAATTGAAGGGTACGACCCCGCATATCTATTTCCTGCCGGGGTTTTCTTTCCGTTCTCGATCTTCCCGATATGAATTCCGGCCTCGACGGGATAGTCTTTCTATCCAGAGAGCTTAAAGCCGGAATCGATCGATATCTTTCAAACTCAATTTCTGCCGGTTATAGTATCTATAGCCTTTTGAAGAGTGGCATCGCCGTTTCCGAGATACCAGTTGATTTCCTCTTCGAAGCTCTGTTCGATTACAAGATCCGGCTCTATGTGTTCCCCTTCAGCCCCATTGATAACTAGAATCTTCGACAGACAGAAGAGGAGACCCGTATTCGGCATGGTATAAAACGGATTGGTTATTCCGAAGTTGACCGGCTCGCTCGAGCGCTCGCCAATCACCACGGCGTCGGTGTTTCTCCTTATGAAGCTCAGGAAGAGAAGCGTTGCCGAGTTGACATTGGCGTTGGTCAGGATCCATATCCTGCTATCTTTGGCTTTCCATGAATAATCGGGATAGACAGGCAGGTTCCACGTCTTGATGGTGAAATGGCCAGATGATTCTCTTATGCCGATCTTTTCGACAAGGTCGGCCCTCACTTTCGTCAGATAACCCAGAACCGCCTCCAGGAAAAGCTGGAATCCCCCGCAGTTGTCCCGGACATCTATAAGGAGATCGGAGTGTCCATCTCCCGGGATACGATACATAAGATCGAGCGTCTCTTCCTGGTAATCGGGATGAAAGCT
>MPOY01000333.1 GCA_001896715.1 Methanoculleus sp. EBM-46 | reverse complement strand
GCCGGAATCTGTATCGGCGCGTAAACCAGAACGGGCAGACCGCACGGCGGATCTCCATTTCCGGCTGATACGGTTGCAGACCTCATCTATGCCCTCGACGTGCTCCGCAGGGTCGGGAATCGGGGCGCGCTCCTTGCGGAACTCCGGCGGATCACGAAACCGGGGAGCGCCCTCACCCCTAACGATGGGCACCAGCCGCGGGAAAAGACGCGCCGGGCGATCCACGACGCGGGGATATGGAGGGTCGAGGAAGAGAACCGAGAATACCTGCGGTGCCGGCCATTGCAGGCCGCAGGCTGAATCACATGATGAGGTGACCGAGAATATGTTCCACAACCACCGCTGCCACCACAACCATGACAGCAGAAAACACATCTTCGGGACGGTCAAGGTCGGTGAACGCGGCCAGATCGTCATACCGAAAGATGCGCGAGAGACTTTCGATATCAAGCCCGGCGATACGCTGATGATCCTCGGCGACGAAGAGCGCGGACTTGCCATCGTCAAAGCAGACAAATTTCGCAGAATTGCAGAGGAAATGCTTCGGATCTTCGAGGTTGCGCCGGAGGAGCCGCCGGAGGAGTGAAGAGTGAGCGGCTCAAATGCATCACCCGGGGGGACGAACCCCATGCCAGCCATAGATGTACGTAACCTGATGAAATCTTTCGGTGATCTCACTGCCGTCGACAACGTATCGTTTGCCATCGCAAGCGGCGAAGTCTTCGGACTCCTCGGCCCGAACGGAGCGGGGAAGACAACAACGATCTCCATGCTCTCGACGATGCAGAAACCCACATCGGGCACGGCGACGGTCAACGGCCACGACATCGTGACCGCTGAAGACGACGTCCGCAAATCCATCGGCATCGTCTTTCAGGACCAGAGCCTCGATGAGGAACTGACGGCATACGAGAACATGGACTTTCACGGCCGTCTCTACCGGATCCCCGGAGAGGAGCGGCGGCAGCGCATCGATGAACTCCTGACCCTCGTCGGGCTTGTTGACCGGAAAGACGACCTCGTCAAGACATACTCGGGCGGCATGCGCCGGCGCCTCGAGATCGCCCGGGGGCTGCTCCACGAACCGAAGGTGCTTTTCCTGGATGAACCTACCCTCGGCCTCGACCCCCAGACGCGAAACCACCTCTGGGAGTATATCGCGCGGTTGAACGAAGAAAAAGGCATCACCATCATCCTCACCACCCACTACATGGAGGAGGCCGACCGGCTCTGCGACCGCGTGGCGATCATCGATCGCGGGACGATCGTCGCGCTCGATACCGCGGAGAACCTGAAAGATTCCATCGGTGGCGACGTCGTCGCCATAGCCTCGCCCGACCCCGACGCGATCGCCGGCCTCCTGACCGCCCCGTGGATCTCCTCAATCGAGCGGCACGACGGATCGGTGACGATCCGCCTGCAGGAGGCCGACCGGCATATCCCCGGGATCGTGACCGCCATCCACCAGAGCGGCATCGGTATCACATCCCTCTCGGTGAGGAAACCGACGCTCGAGGACGTCTTCCTGCACTATACGGGGAGGACGATCCGGGAAGAGGGGGCGACCGGCAAAGAGACCATGCGCATGACCCACCGGGCAAGGAGGCGCTAAGGATGGATATCGTCTACGCTATCTGGCTGCGGAACGTCAAGCGCTATCTGCGTTCGAAGAGCCGGATCATCGGCAGCCTCGGCATGCCCCTCTTCTTCATGCTGGTGCTCGGGTTCGGGCTCGACTCGATCGTCCGGATCCCCGGCATGGAAAAAGGCTACATGGACTTCATCATCCCCGGCATCGTGGCGATGAGCGTCCTCTTCACATCGGTCTTCTCCGGGATCCAGATCATATGGGACAAGCAGTTCG
>MPOY01000311.1 GCA_001896715.1 Methanoculleus sp. EBM-46 | reverse complement strand
GTGTATCCCCCAGCCGGAACCCTTCATGAACTCCTGCGTACTTCTGCGTGAGACCAGCGATCACTCCAACGTATCCTCAAGTTAAGGTGAAACACTCCAGTAGGCGTGTAGTATCTGCGTTATTGCGGATCTCTTATCGGGGGGTGAAAAGCGGAAGCTCTTGGGAAGATTAGACGCCAGAATAGTTTTGGGGAGGATAATGAGCTGTCATCGGCGGTGTAGATTTGTACACTTATCGGCGGTCTAAAAGTGTACACCTGCGAACCCTCATGCACGTTCTTGAGGGTCATAGCCATGTTCACTGTGGAGGAATTTTTCGTGATACGCGACTTGCATCACCAGGGACTGAACATCAGCCAGATCTCACGAAAGACCGGGCATCACCGAAATACGGTACGGAAATACCTTACCGCACAAACCGTGCCGTCACCGGCACCCCGCAGGGTACGGCCGAGCAAACTCGATCCGTTCAAGGAGTATATCCAGCAACATATCAGTGAATACTCCTTAAGTGCCCCCCGAATCTGCCGGGAGATTCAGGAGATGGGATTTGACGGGAAATGCACCATCGTCAAAGACTATCTCCGTATGATCCGACCTCAAACACCGGTACCGGCAGTTTTCCGGTATGAGACCAAACCCGGTGTCCAGGCACAGGTCGACTGGGGCGAGTGCGGCCGGATCGAGGATGACGGTCGCATGCGCACGGTTTACTGCTTCAGCATTGTCCTCGGCTATTCCCGGATGCGGTATATGGTCTTCACCCTCTCCACCGACGTCTATACCCTCATTCGGTGCCATCTCAATGCCTTCGAGTACTTCGGTGGTTACACAGATGAGATTCTGTATGACAACATCAAAACGGTGATCCTCAAACGGGCAATCCGTGCCGGCGACCACCAATGGAATGCGAAGTTCGAGGACTTTTTCCGGCATCACGGGTTCGTGCCCCGACTCTGCAAACCTTACTGTCCCCAGACCAAAGGGAAGGTCGAAAACACCATCGGCTACATCAAGCGCGATTTCCTCCTCGGAGGAACCTTCTCATCCCTCGGCGATATGAACCGGCAGGTTCTGCCGTGGTGCAACCGGGTCAACGCAACGTCCCATGGAACGACGAATGCGATCCCGTTCGAGCGGCTGCGCCAGGAGCACCTGAAATCCATAGCGGCGATCCTGCCATACCGGCTACGGCGGGAAGAGCGCCGCAAGATCTCACGGGAAGCATACATCTCCTATCTCGGCAACCGCTACTCGGTGCCCCACCGGTATGCCGGGAGAGATGCCGTTCTGGAACTTCACGACGATCAGATGGCCGTCCGGGTCGGTACTGAAGTCATC
>MPOY01000215.1 GCA_001896715.1 Methanoculleus sp. EBM-46 | reverse complement strand
GGAGCGAGCTTCGGAACTACCTCATCTCTGCATACCGTGACGACCTGGCCTCGGATATCCTCTCCGGGATGACCGCGGAGCAGAAGTACATACCGAGCCGGTACTTCTACGACGCCCGGGGATCGCAGTTGTTCGAGGAGATCTGCCGTCTCCCTGAGTATTATCCGACCAGGCTTGAGTTATCCATCCTTTGCGGGGCGTGCGGGGCGCTCATGGAATCCTTTGGGGAGGGCGACCTCGTTGAACTGGGGTCAGGAGCGAACAAAAAGATCTCCCTGCTCATCGATGCGGCGCCGGGGCCGGAAGGCGAAGGCCTGCGGTATATCCCGGTGGATGTGAGCGAGTCGGCCCTGGCCGCCGCAACAGAGGGGCTGCTTTGGGGGTACCCGCACCTGCACGTCCTCGGGATCGTGGGCGATTTCACCCGCGATATCGAGCGCATCCCCCGCGGGAGAAAGAGGCTCATCACGTTTTTTGGAGGCACCGTCGGGAACTTTACCGGCCCTGAGGCGCACCGGGTGCTCGTGAATGTGGCTGCCATGATGGAGGAGGACGACCGGTTCCTGGTCGGGCTCGATATGGTGAAACCGGTCCCGGTGCTCGAGGCCGCGTACAACGACACCGCCGGGGTGACCGCCGCGTTCAACAGGAACATCCTGGCCGTGGTCAACCGGGAACTCGGGGCGGACTTCGATCCGGGCTTCTTTGAACACCGCGCGTTCTACAACAGGGTTCTCGCGCAGATCGAGATGCACCTCGTGGCGCGGGAAGCGATGACGGTCAGGATCCCTGCCCTGGGGCTCCGCGTGGCGTTTGAGCGGGGGGAGACGATCCTCACCGAGATATCCCGGAAGTTCACCCGGGAGAGCGCCGGACGGCTCTTTGGTGCCGCCGGGCTTGCCGTGGAGCGCTGGTTCTCCGACCCCCGTGGCTGGTTTGCGCTCGCCTCTCTCTCCCGGGCGGCAGGGCGCCCCGTAGAGCCGGCCGGTATGGCTCAGGATCCCCCGGCCCGGGGAGGTCCGGCCGGGATTCATCGATGAATCGGCGGGCAGGTACGTGCGCATATCCGCCAGGGGAAAAGTATATATCTGGATGAACGGTATGCGGGCAGCATATGCGCGTACGGGAGAAGACCCTGACGATCCTCTTCGTTCTTTCGCTCTTTGCGAACGTCTTCCTCCTTGCCGTCGCTCTCGTGCCCGGGGACGATATCCCCGCGCTGTTCCCTCCGGATGCCGGTCCGTCCCCGGCGGCGACCATGGCCTCTCTCCCCGGGATCGGGAGAACGGCATCGATGCAGGCACCCGTCACCCTCCAGAAGGTCGAGATCACCGGCATCGGCCCGTTCTCCACGAACCGGATGATCGAGGAGGGGGCGATGGTGAACATATCGGTCGAGATCGTGCCCGGAAGAGGGCGGGTGCTCGTCCAGACGACGCCCCTGATGGGGATCGTCTTTCAGGATGCCGCAAACCGTGCCGTCGACCTCGCCGCCGGCCGTTCCCACGCGGACCTTGCGGGGAGCGACATCATCTTCAGCATCCAGAGCCCCGACGGGGTCTCCGAGATCGACGGCCCCAGTGCAGGAGCGTTGATGACCGCGCTCCTCCTCTCGGTGATGGAGGACTTTGCGCTCAACGAGAGCGTGACCGTGACCGGGACCATCGATGAGAACGGCAACATCGGCCCGGTCGGCGGCATCCTCGAGAAGGCCGGGGCCGCCGCGGCGAGCGGAAAGACCCTCCTCCTCCTCCCGGCGGAGAACAACAACATCGTCGAGAGCCGGGAGGAGACGGGGATCTTTTGCGGTCTCCGGATAGCCCGGCAGAGGCCGGTCGCCGTCGATACGGGGATGTACATCGAGGAGCGCTACGGGATCCGGGTGAAGTACGTGCATACCCTCGACGACTTCCTTGCCGATGTCTGCACCCCTGCCGCGACCCCCTGATCGCCCGGGGAACGGCCACTGCAATGAAGGATATTTATGGTCTCCCGGGCCACGTACCCCGGAGCATGAAACCACAGAGTCTGCTGATCATCGGGGTTCTCGCGGTCGCCCTGGTCGCCGTCCTCGCGATCCTGCCGCCGGGCCCCGCGGCGCCGCAACCTCCGGGCCCGGGAGAGGGTGAACCCGCTCCTGCCCCGACTCCGGCGCCCCTGCCCGAGAACGGCACCTACATCAACACGACCTACGGCTACGCCGTCACCTGCCCGGCGGGGTGGTTCTTCACCGAATCGGGAGAGAGCGTATGGTTCTCTTCGCCGGTGAAGCACGAGGAGGTCCGCATCAACACGATCCCGCTCCCGGATGGGAATAGCTCTCGCGAGGCGATCCTCGAGACGCTGAACGCGACCTACGCAGAGGACCTCGGGACTGATATCGGGGCCGTGTGGGTCTCGACGGAGAAGACCGCCCTTGACGGTATACCGGCGTACAGGTCGGTCTACTCCGTCCCCATCGTCGAGAGCGACCGCTACACCTTCATCATCCGTTATGCCGTCAGAGACGACATCGTCTACTCGGTCATGCACACGGTCTTCCCTGAGGGGTACGATAGCTACAACGCCGACGCGGCCGCCGTGGCGGAGTCGTTTGAGTTCATCTGACCCCCCGCGATCATCCCCGGGCACCGGGCGGGTTCTCAAAAAGAGGTGATGGGGGGTGGGTTATCTGGAGGTAAGAGGCGATCCATCGGGTAGGGCGTTTTTGGGAGGCCCCCGTCACCTGTCCTCTTCCAGCAGGTTCTCGCGGGTCTCCGGGGGGAGGGTCGCTTCGGGGGAGAGATCGAAGTAAGGCTCGATGATCGGATCGTTCTCGCAATCGTGCAACTGCTTCCCTTCACCCCGGGTTTGCATCCAGAGCCTGATCTGCTGGAGTAATGTCACGTGGTTCAATCCTTTCGTCCGCAGCGGGTGAGTCACCCCTGTGACGTATAGCCATTCTGATCGAGCGAGAATAAATCCATTGTGATACGCCATTTGGCTCAAATAGCCCTCGTTCTCCCCTCTATGGAGGATCCGGAGAGGAACTGCAGGGATTCGTAGTGGACGGCTCCATCACCGCCCGAACATGCCGTCGAGCCTGCGCCTATCAAACGCCACCACCGTCGGCCTCCCGTGCGGGCACGTCCAGGGGGTCTTTGTACGGGCGAGCTGTGAGAGGAGGCGTCTCTGCTGGTCGTGCGTGAGAAGGGTGCCGGCCTTCACCGCCCCCCTGCAGGCGACGATGCAGGTGACCGCCTCACGCCGGCCGGGGGTCGTCCGGGACTCGCCGGCGAGTATATCGGCGATCGTCTCCCTGATGCTCTCCGGATCCTCCATAGCGCCGAGGGCGGCCGGCACCGCCCGGACGGCGAAGGTATCCCGGCCGAACTCCTCCACCTCAAACCCCTCTTCCGCGAGGAACGGCATCGTGTCCCGGAGCGCTGCCGATTCCTTCGGGGGGAGGGAGAGGACGACGGGCATGATCAGCTCCTGCGACCCGGGCGCCGCATCGCGCCGCTCCGCGACCTGGTCGTAGAGGATCCGCTCGTGAGCCGCGTGCTGGTCGATGAGGTAGAGGGTGCCGTCGACCCCCTCCGCCACGATGTAGGTCGCGGCCACCTGCCCGACCGGTTCCATGGCGGGGAGGAGGTTTTCTTCCCCCTCCCCCTCCGTCCGGCGAAGCTGCCTATCGGAGCGGGCGATATCGCGGTGGCCTGCGGCGTAGGCCGCTTCGGCCTCACGGGCTGCCGGGGCCGCCTCAGGTCTCTCTCCCGTGAGGACCTGCTGCACCGGCTCTGCCGGCGTAGCGCCTGCAAGGTCGTGCCCGAGGAGTGCCTCTTCTACCGCGGCCGCGACCGCCGCGAGGATCTCCCTCTCCCGCGAGAGGCGGACCTCGCGTTTTGTCGGGTGGACGTTGACGTCCACGAGATCGGTATCGATCGCAAGGTCGATGAACGCCACCGGGTAGCGGTCCTTCGGGAGGAGGGTGCCGTAGCCCTCCCGGACGGCGGCGGCGATCGGTCGGGAGGATATGCTCCGGCCGTTGACGCTGATGACGACCTGTGACGGGTTCCCCCGGCTCTCCGACGGGCGGGAGACGTAGCCGCCGATGGAGAGGAACGGAAGCCTTCCCCTGACCGGGACGAGCGCCCGGGCCAGGTCCGCGCCGTAGAGCCCGGCGATGGTGGCGATAAGCTCGCCGGATCGCTGGACCGCCATCCGCTCCTTCCCGTTGTGCACCACCCGGAAGGCAATCCCCCTGTGCGCGAGCGAGAGGTTCTCCACGACGCCGTATAGGTGAGCGAGTTCGGTGTTCCTGCTCTTCAAGAACTTCCGGCGGGCGGGGGTGTTGTAGAAGAGGTGCTCGACGGCGATCGTCGTTCCCTCCGGCGCCCCCACATCGCCCGTCTCCACGACCTCGCCGCCCCGGACGACGACCCGGGTGCCGGCAAGCGCCCCGGCGCCCCGCGGCCGGGTGACCAGGGTCACCTCCGCGACGGCGGCGATGCTCGCGAGCGCCTCCCCCCGGAACCCGAGCGTCCTGACGGTAGAAAGGTCGGCTATATCCTGTATCTTGCTCGTTGCGTGAGGGTGGAACGCGAGGAGAGCCTCCTTTGCGGTCATGCCCGCACCGTCGTCGGTCACCCGGATCTTCGTGACCCCTGCCATGTCCGACCCGACATCGAGGAGGATGCTCGTCGCGCCCGCGTCGATGGCGTTCTCGAGGAGCTCCTTTGCCACCGATGCGGGCCGCTCCACGACCTCGCCGGCGGCGATCTGGTTCACGGTATCGGGGTCGAGTATGCGGATCTTCGTCATCGCTCCCCTTCTCCGTTCGCCATCCTCCGGAGGCGGCAGAGGGCGTTCAACGCTTCGATCGGCGTCATCTCATCGGGGTTGAGCCTCTTGAGCTCCCCGACCGCCGGGTTCTCGGCAACAGCCCCCTCCCCGGGATCGACGATGAGCATCTGGGTGTAGCGGGGTGCCCGCACCCCGGTCGGGAGCTCCCGCACCGACGCCTCCTTCAGGAGGTCCATCGCCCGGTCGGTCACCTTCTTCGGGAGACCGGCGAGGCGGGCCACGTGGACACCGTAGCTCCTGTCGGTCGCGCCGGGTATGATCTTTCGGAGGAAGACGACGTCCTGTCCCGTATCCTTCACGGCGAAGTGGAAGTTCTTCACCCTCTTCTGCGACCCCTCAAGGTCGATCAGGTCGTGGAAATGGGTCGCAAAGAGCGTCCGGGGGCCGGCGATAGCCCGCCCGTGCAGGAACTCCACCACCGACCTTGCTATCGCGCACCCGTCGAGCGTGCTCGTCCCCCGCCCGATCTCGTCGAGGACGACCAGGCTCTGCGGCGTTGCGTTGTTCAAGATGTTTGCGAGTTCGAGCATCTCCACCATGAACGTGGACTGCCCGGAGGCGAGATCGTCAAACGCCCCCACCCGGGTGAAGACCCGGTCGACGATGCCGATCGTCGCGTGGCGGGCAGGGACGAAACACCCCATCTGGGCCATGATGCAGCAGAGAGCCACCGCCCGCATGTAGGTGGACTTGCCCGCCATGTTCGCCCCGGTGATGATCATGATCTGGTCGCCGGCGCTATCGAGTTCCGTGTCGTTCGGGACGAACGGGACCGGGAGGTGCCGCTCCACGACCGGGTGGCGCCCGTCGCGGATGACGATCCGGCCGCTCTCCTCGATAGCCGGGCGGGAGTAGCCGTAGCGGGCGGCAACCTCGGCGAGGGCCGAGTAGACGTCGAGCAGCCCCACGGCACGGGCGGTCGCCTGGAGGCCGGGGACCTCCGTCGCGAGCGTCCGGACGAGTTCTACGTAGATCTCCGCTTCGAGCGCGGAAAGCCGCTCCTCCGCGGTCGCTATCAGCGCCTCCTTCTCCCGGAGGTCGGGTATCGTGTAGCGTTCGCCGTTCGCGGTCGTCTGCCGCCGCTCGTACTCCGGCGGCACCAGGGGGAGGTTTGGTTTCGTCACCTCGATGTAGTAGCCAAAGACCCGGTTGTAGGCGACCTTGAGCGACCTGATGCCGGTCCGTTCCCGCTCCTGCTGCTGGAACTCCACGATCCAGTCCTTCCCGGTCGTTGCAAGACCCCGGAGCTCGTCGAGTTTCGCGTTGAACCCCTCCCGGATCATGCCGCCGGATTTTGCAAGCGCCGGGGGGTCATCCACGATCGCCCGGCCGATGAGGTCGCTCGCGGAGGCGTGATCGCTCATTGCATCGAGGGCCTCGCGGACGAGGGTCGGAAGGTCGCCCGGAAGAAGCGCCTTCACGCCCGGGACCGCAGAAAGCGATTCCCTGAGCATCGCAAGATCCCGGGGGCCGGCGTTCCCGTAGGCGATCCTTCCCGCTATCCGCTCGATATCGGCAAAATCGCCGAGAGCCGCGCGGAGCGCCTGGCGCTCGACGGTGTGGCCGATGAGCCACTCGACGGCATCGAGCCTCTCCTCGATCGCCGCCTTCCTGACCAGGGGGGCTACCAGGAACGACCGCATCGTCCGGCTTCCCATCGACGTCTCCGTGACGTCGAGGGCGGCAAGGAGGGTGCTCCTGTCGCCTTCGCCCCGGATGCCGGTCGTGATCTCGAGGTTTCGGAGGGTGATCGCGTCGAGCACCATGGTCCCCGACGGGACCCGGGTCGAGAGCCCCGTGATGTGGGGGAGGGGCGACTGCTGGGTCTCGCGGGCGTAATGGAGAGCCGCCCCTGCCGCGGCAACGGCTCCCGTCATCTGAGCGCACCCGTAGCCGTCGAGCGTCGCCGTCCCGAACTGTTCGCAGAGGAGCCTGCAGGCTGCATCCGGATCGAACGCATCGTCGCGGTAACGGCTCACCGTCACCCCGATGCTCTCGAGCCGGCCGGCGAGCCCTTCATCGAGAGCCTCGGGGAGGATCGCCTCGGATGGCCGGTACCTGACCGCCTCCGATACGACGTCGGCGTACTCGCGCCCGCCGCTCCCCGCGGAGACGAAGAATTCGCCGGTGGAGACGTCCAGGAACGCAAGGCCGAAGGTGTCTTTTCTGTCGGGGGCGACCGCCATCAGGTACCGCGCCCCGGCCGAGCCGAGCATCGACGAGTCGATCAGGGTTCCCGGGGTGATCACCCGCGTCACCTCCCGTTTCACGACGCCCTTTGCGGTCTTTGGATCCTCCACCTGATCGCAGATCACCACCTTGTAGCCCCTGCCCACCAGGCGGGTGATGTAGCCGTCGGCGGCGTGGTGGGGGACGCCCGCAAGCGGCATCCGGTCGCCTTTCCTGTCCTTTCCCCGTGCCGTCAGGGTGATATCGAGCTCGCGGGCCACCACGCCGGCGTCTTCACCGAATGTCTCGTAGAAGTCGCCCATCCGGAAGAAGATGATGGCGTCGGGATACCGGTTCTTCACCGAGTAGTACTGCCGCATCGCCGGGGTCGGTCCATCCGTCATTGCTTCTCCCTATACAATCCGCGCGAGGCCACATAAGGATACTCCTTGAGAAATATCGCCGAATACGGCCCCGATTGCCTGCACCACGAGGCCGGACCCCGCAAAGGTAGATACGTCCGGAGCGCGTACCAGGAACACGATAACTCATGGCGGCGACGATCGCAGAGAAGATATTCTCGATGAAGTGCGGCAGATCCGTCCGCGCGGGGGACGTCGTGATGGCCCCGCTGGATGCGGCGATGATCCACGACATCACCGGGCCCCTTGCGGTTCGGGTCTTTGGTGAGATGGGAGGAGAACGAGTCTTTGATCCGGAGCGGATCATCATGCTCTTCGACCACCAGGTTCCCGCCGACTCGATACCGGCTGCCGAGAACCACGTCTTCATGCGGCAGTTTGCAGAGGAGCAGGGGATCCACAACTACGACCTCCTCGAGGGCGTCTGCCACCAGGTCGTTATGGAGAAGGGGCGGGCGGCGCCGGGCGAGATCATCGTCGGGACCGACTCCCACACCTGCACCTACGGTGCGGCGGGAGCGTTTGCGACCGGCATCGGCTCGACCGACATGGGGTTCGTCCTGAAGTTCGGGGCGCTCTACTTCCGGGTGCCCGAGAGCATCCTCCTTGAGGTTGACGGGGTGTTCGACCGGCGCGTGGGGGCAAAAGACCTTATCCTCTCCCTTGCCGGGGATATCGGCGCCGACGGCGCGACCTACATGACGCTTGAGTTCACCGGTAAAGCGATGGAGAGGATGAATATGGCGGGCCGGATGACCTGCGCGAACATGGCGATCGAGATGGGCGCAAAGGCGGGTATCGTCCGGCCCGACGCGGCCACGTGGGAGTATGTCGCCGCCCGCCGCGAGATCGAGCCGTTCGATCTTGCGGGCGACGATGACGCGGTCTATCGCGAGCGCCGGCACTACGACGTCACCGACCTCGCTCCACAGGTCGCCGTCCCCCACAACGTCGACAACGTCGTGGATGTCGCGGATGTCGCGGGGACGAAGGTCGACCAGGTCTTCATAGGTTCCTGCACGAACGGGCGCTACGAGGACCTCGCCGAGGCGGGGGAGGTGATGGGGAGCGCCGACCGTTTCGCAAAGGGTGTCCGGGTGATCGTCATACCGGCATCGCGGACGGAGTATCTCAAGGCTCTCCGGGCCGGTCTCATCGAGCGGTTCGTCGAGGCCGGGGCCCTCGTGGAAGCGCCGTGCTGCGGCCCCTGCATGGGGGGTGCGTTCGGGCTGCTTGCCCCGGGCGAGGTCTCGCTCTCGACGTCGAACCGGAACTTCCGGGGCAGGCAGGGGAGCGCTCAAGCCTCGGTCTACCTCTCGTCGCCGGCGACGGCGATGGCAAGCGCCCTCTACGGCGAGATCACCGATCCGAGGGAGGTGTGATACCATGCGAGTCTGGAAGTTCGGCAACGATATCGATACGGATGCAATCATCCCCGGGCGGTTCCTCACGATCTACGATCCGGCGGAACTCGCGAAGCACGCGTTCGAGGGGACGAGGGATGAGTTTGCGCGCGATGTGCGGGAGGGCGACGTCGTCGTCGGCGGCACCAACTTCGGGTGCGGCTCCTCCCGCGAGCACGCGCCGCTTGCGCTCCTCGGCGCCGGGGTCCGTGTCGTGGTCGCGAGATCGTTTGCCCGTATATTCTACCGAAACGCCGTCAACACGGGGCTTTTGCCCCTGGTCGCTGCCGGGGCGGACAGCATCCCGGACGGTGCCGCCGTATCGGTGGATATCGCCGGCGGGTTTGTCGAGGTGGACGGCAGAAGGCTCGTCGTCGAGACGGTGCCCGGGTTCTTGAAAGAGATCGTCGATGCCGGCGGGCTTGTCGCCTACGCGAAGAACCTCGACGAGGTGAAGACGTGCAGCACAGAGTAGCGGCGATAGGCGGGGACGGCATCGGTCCCGAGATCGTCGCCGCAGGAAGAGAGGTTCTCGACGCCGCAGGGGAGCGGTATGGGTTTGACATCGCCTGGACCGACTTCGACGTCGGGGCGGAGCGTTACCTTGCGACCGGAGAACTCCTCACCGAGGAAGATATCCGGGAGCTCTCGAAGTTCAAGGCGATCTACTTCGGCGCCATCGGCGACGAGCGGGTGAAACCCGGGATACTCGAGAAGGGCATTTTGCTCGCCATCCGGTTCCACTTCGACCAGTTCGTCAACCTCCGGCCGATCCGGCTTCTTGAGGGAGTCGCGACACCGCTTGCAAACAAGCGCCCGGAGGATATCGACTTCGTCGTCGTCCGGGAGAACACCGAGGACTTCTACGTCGGCATCGGCTCGCGGTTCACGGGGAAGCGCGAGAGTAAGATCCTCGAGGTCGTCCGAGACCTCTACAGCGTCAAATTCGGCCTCGACGTCGAGACCGACGCCGACGAACTCGCCTACCAGATAGGCGTCGTCACCCGGCCGGGCGCGGAGCGGGTGATCCGCTACGCCTTCGACCTTGCCGGGCGGCGCCGCCGGAAACTCACGTCGGTCGACAAGGCAAACGTCCTCTCCGATGTCTACGGCCTCTGGCGGGACGTCTTCACGGGCGTCGCCGCCGGCTACCCCGATGTCCAGACGGAGTTCAACTTCGTCGATGCCGTCACGATGTGGTTCGTCAAGAACCCCGAGTGGTTCGACGTCGTCGTCACCCCGAACATGTTCGGCGACATCATCACCGACCTTGGGGCGATGATCCAGGGCGGTCTCGGCCTTGCCCCCGGCGGGAACATCAACCCCGCAGGTACATCGATGTTCGAGCCGATCCACGGTTCGGCGCCGAAGTACCGCGGCCAGGACGTCGCCAATCCCCTTGCCACCATATGGGCGGGCTCGATGCTCCTCGACCACATCGGCGAGCACGAGGCGGCGAAGGCGGTCCTTTCGGCGGTCGAGCAAAGCATCCTCGACGGGTTCGTCTCCCGGGATATGGGCGGAGCAAAGAAGACGAGCGAGGTCGGCAGGTACATCGCCTCGCTCGTCCGGGGGGTGTAGGGCGGCCGGCCCCTTCTCCCGCACTCCCATGGTCCTGCCGATGCCGGAAAACCAGCATACGCCGTGCGAGAACCCCCTCTGGCCCTGTGCGATGACCGGGGCGGTCGCCTGCCTTGCGGGGTTCGAGGACCTCGCCGTCGTCGTCCACGGCTCGAGCGGGTGCTACTTCTACCCCGCATCCCTGGTCGGGGTTCCCGTCCACGGGACGTTCCTCATCGAGAACGAGATCATCTTCGGGACGGAGTCCCGCCTTGCGGAGGTGATCCACGACCTCGAGGGGCGCTACTCGCGGATAGCCGTCGTGAACACCTGCGTGCCCGCGATCATGGGCGAGGATATCGGCGCCCTCGCCCGCGACGGAAGGGTGCTGATCGTCGACAGCCCGGGGTTCATCGGCGACCTCGAGGCCGGCTACCGCCGTGCGCTCGATGCGCTCGCGCCCGAGGTGGACGAGGGCATCGCCGGCGTCAACATCGACGGCATCTGCCGCACCGACCCTTTCTGCCGGGGGAACGCCATCGAGGCGCGACGCCTGCTCGACCTTGCCGGCGCCTCAGTCGGCACCACCTTCTGCCTGGACCGCTTCGATGCGGCCCACCGTGCGGCGCCCTTCACCGTCGGGACGAACCCCGACCTTGCAAGCGGCGTCGGAACCGCCTGCGGCTCGCTCCTCGGGCTTGATGCCGTCAGGGAGACCTTCGAGAGGCTTGGTGCCGTTATCGGCGGGATCGATACCCGGCCGGTCGCAGAGGAGGTCGCGTGGGCTGATGAGCGGATCCGGAAGGCCTGTGAGAAGTACCTCCGCAGGTTCGATCCTCCCCGGGCCGCGATCGCCGCCCAGAGCGCGTATGCCGCCTTTGCCGCCGATCTCCTCGACCGCTACCTCGGCGCCGACATCGCCTGCGTCGCGGCCCGAAACGATCCGGGGGAGGGGGGCGCCGCCGCTGTCCGCACGACCGACTTTGCGGTTCTCCAGGAGAGGATGACGGGCGCCGAGCCGGACCTGGTCATCGGCTCCTCCTACGAGCGGGCGATGGCTCCGGGTGCCGCGTTCGTCGGCCTGACGCCGCCTCTCAGGGATAGGGTTCTCCTCTCATCCCGCGCGCTGGCCGGGGTCGAGGGGGCGCTCCGGCTGATGGACGAGGTGCTCAACGCCTGCACCAGCCGCAACCGGCGGGTGGGGAGCGATTACACGGACGGCTTCTAAGGAACCGTTAATACCCGGGGTGCCAGAGCACTCATGCCGGAGAACGGGAATCTCTCCCGGATACCCGGCTGGAGCTGGCCCCCATGCCCCTTGTAAAGATCGAGATCCGCACCGGAAAACCCATCGAATACCGGCAATTGCTCATCGAAAGCCTTCGCAGGGCTTTCATGGATGCACTGCAGACACCGGAGGCCGCCCTCTGGATCCGGGTCTGCGAGCGAAAAGAGGAGAACTTTCCCATGCCCCCCGGCCGATCCGCCGATGCGGTCCTGATCGAGGCCTCCCTCATGCCGGGGCGTGGTCCCCGTGCGAAGAGGGCGCTCTATGAGGCGATCGTCGGGCACCTTGCCCGCGATGCGGGCATCAGGCCGGACGATGTCTGCATCGTCCTCTACGAACCGCCCATCGAGAACTGGGCCGAGCACGGTGAAGCGTTCGCCCCATCCCGGTGAATCCGCCGGGGTACCTGCACCCGGCACAAGGTATTTATCACCCGCCGGGCACAGGGTGCCGGCCTGTCCGTATGGGCAGGGCCGACACAAGGGGGGTATGATATGACGCACTATGGCGGGCGCGCTGTTCACGGTATGCTCCTTGAGAGGATGTTCGATATCCTCGACGAGGATCAGGTGCAGCAGTTGATGATCCGGATGATCGAGTCCAGTATCAAGGCAAAACAGCAGCATATCGATATGATGCAGTACAAAATCGAGACGTACAAGATGGCGCGCGATATGCTCCAGGCAGAGATGAAAAATAAGTGAGCCCTTTGCCCCGGGGGCGCTCCGGCGATCGAGCGGCCCGGGGCTCCCTTCTCTTTTTCTCCCTTCGCGCCGAACATACCGGTATGGACCTGATCATCAGGGAGTATCGCGAAGAGGATTTTCTCTCGGTCTCTCGCCTCGAGCGGGAGAACAGCCCGGGTGACTGTAAGCCCGAGATCTTCATCCGGCAGGCAGGCGTTCTCTTCGCCGGGACTTTCCTCGTCGCGGAGGTCGAGGGAGAGGTCGTCGGCTACACCATCGGGGCCCTCGTGCAGCACCGGCAAACGACGGGATGGATCGTCCGGCTGGTGGTCTCGGGGGAGCACCGCCGCCGGGGGTTTGGAGAGCGGCTCATCACCGCCGTCGCCGGGAGCCTCCGGGAGAGGGGGGCGGAGGAGGTCTACCTCTCGGTTGCACCGTCAAACCATGCCGCCCGGGCGCTCTACGAGAAGCATGGTTTTAGAGAGGCGGATTTCTGCCCCGCATACTTCGGTGAGGGGGCCGATCGCTCCATCCTCCGGAGAGACCTCACGGCAGGGAAGGCTTAATCCTTCCAGGTTGATATGTGATTTCATGTCGTTCACCCCGATCCGTATCGGCGAGGTCTTCAGGCCGACACCGGCGTTCCGGCCGTACCTCTACGCATCGCTGGTCCTCGCCGTCGTCTTTCTCGTCCTCCCCTGGCTGGTTCCTATCATCCTGCTGGCGTGGGGCATCGTCGCTTTCGCCTTCGCTCTGCCCACCCTTGCCGCCATCGTATTCGTCATCTACTGGATACCCCGCTACTGCGAGAGCATCGTCTACCGGCTCACCGTCACCGAGATCACCTGGCAGCGGGGAGTCTGGTTCCAGCAGACGGGTATCGTCCCCTACAACCGGATCACGAACGTCGATATCGCCCAGGGCCCCCTGATGCGGCTCTTTGCCTTCTCGGCAGTCCGGGTGCAGACCGCCGGCTACTCGGCTCAGGCTCAGGCGGAGATCGTCCTCAACGGGATAGCGGATCCAAAGGATCTCCAGGAGAAGATCATGGACTTCGTCCGGAGGACGGGCCCGGTCGCCGTCGAGGGCGGGCCGGAAGAGGTGCCGGCCGCAGGTGCGATCGTGGAGGAGCTGCGGGCGATCCGGAGGCTGCTCGAGAGCCGTGAGGGGCGGTAGGAGAGGTGCCGGCCGGGAAATATGGATGTGGGTGCGGGCTCACCTGCGGGCGGTGCGGCCCGCCCGATGGCGTGGGCGGGCCAGGAGAAAGAATAACCTTATTTCGCGCCGGCCGTATCCCGCTTGATGACCAGGACCGGCTGGCGGGCGTTCTTGATAACGTACTCCGAGACCGACCCGAGCAGGCGGTCGCGGATGTTCGACCGGCCGTGGGAACCGATGACGATGAGCGAGGCCTCTTCCGCATCCGCCGCGGACAGGATCTCCTTCTCAGGGTTGCCGACGGGTGTCCGGACGGTCACTTTCAGGCCCCGTTTCTCAAGCGATCGCCGGGCATCGATGATCTGGTGTTCGATCTCCTCCCGGAGCCGGCGCTGGGTCTCGGTCTCACGGTCTGATACGGTCCCGAGGAACCCCTGCCCGCCTGAAGCGATCAGCGTGATGTCTTTTGAGTCGATGACGTGGACGAGAACCACCTCCCGGGTTCCCACCTCCTGCAGCGCAGGGATGTAGTCCAGCACCTTCATGGAGGGCGCTGAAAAGTCCGTTGGAAACAGGATGCGTTTGAACATGCT
>MPOY01000511.1 GCA_001896715.1 Methanoculleus sp. EBM-46 | reverse complement strand
TACCTGATGACCGATATCGATATCGATGCGGGTTCGACGGACTTCTACCTCGGTAACGATGTCGCTCCCGAAGGCTACCTCTGGATCTTCCCGAAGGGCGAGCGGACGGCAAACGTCGGGATCGGCATCTCCGGCAGGAAGAGCCGGGACGGCACGCGGGCAAAGGACTACCTCGACCGGTTCGTCGCAAAGAACTTCCCCGACGGAAAGACGATCGAGTGCATCGCAGGCGGCGTCCCGGTCTGCCGGCCGCTCCCCTGCACGGTTGGCGACGGCCTTATGGTCATCGGCGACGCGGCAAGGGTCGTCGACCCTCTCACCGGCGGTGGGATCGGGAATGCCATGTTCACCGGAAGGCTGGCGGCTCAGGTGGCCTCCGAATGCATATCGGCGGGCAACTGCTCGAAGGAGGCGCTGATGCCCTATGATGCCGGGTGGCGGGCATCGCGGATGGGCGTACTTCTCGAGCGGAACTACAGGGTCAAGGAGTACTTCGTCACGCTTGACGATAGGAAACTCAACACGCTCGCGGAATCGATCGCAAACATCAGTCTCAAGGAATTCTCGGTCTCGGCGCTCATCAAGGAGCTGATCAAGCGCAACCCGAAGATGCTCCTCGAACTGAAAGCGCTCAAAGATGCTTTATCCTGACCGCTTCAGCTGTTTGCTGAGGGTCTTTACCGTCTCCCCCTCCGCCTCCTTTTTTGTAAATACCGTGATGACGTCTCCCGGGCGGATACGGACGGTGCCGCTCGGTATGATGAGGTCGCCCCCGGCGCGCCGGATGGCGATGAAGACGAAGTCGCGGACGTCGAGGTCGCGGATCTCGTGGTCGACGATGGGAGCGCCCTCTTCAGCGACTATCTCGAATATGGTGCCTCCGGGGATCGATGCAACCTGCTGGAGGTTTGGGCTCTTTGCCCAGTAGTAGAGCCGGCTCGCCACCAGCTCGTCGGGGTTTTCGCTGATCTTCACCCCGACCTCGTTGAAAAGGTCGGAGTGCTCCTTCTGGTTGACGATCGAGACGACGTTCCTCACGTTGTAACGTTTGGCAAGCCAGCAGGTCATCAGGTTCACGGCGTCGTCGCTCGTGGTGGCGACCAGAGCGTCGGCACGGTCTATCCCGGCATCCTGCAGCACCGACTTGTCGGTCGCGTTCCCGGTGATGGCGAGAACGTCGTAGTGCTCCAGAATATCGCTTGCACGCGCCTCGTCCTGGTCGATCACCACCACGGAGTCGCCGGCGTTCACGGCAATCGCAGTCAGGTTCCGGCCGATCCCCCCAAGGCCGACGATGATGGTGTACATTCCATCTGGGTTCGACCGTTGCCATTGAAATACCTTGCGAATAAACCAGAGTACGTGATCTGCGGGGTGGATGAAGCGGGGAAGGGTTCGGTCATCGGCCCGATGGTGGTCGCCGCCGTCGGGTGCCGGGCAGTCGAGGACCTTGCGGCCCTCCCCATCCGGGACTCAAAGGCCCTCCGGCCGAAACAACGCGAGGAACTGTACGGGCTCATCTTCCGCGACTTCGCGATAGCCATCGTCACCATCGACGCCGCCGGGATCGACGAGGCCCGGAGCCGGATGAGCATGAACGCGTGCGTGGCCGAACTCCATGCCGAGGCGCTCATGGGGCTCCGCCCGGAGCATGCCTACGTGGACGCCTGCGACGTGAACGCCGAGCGTTACGGCAGAACGGTCACGTCTCACCTCGACTTCCCCTGTGCGGTCGTCGCCGAGCACCGGGCGGATGCCCGCCACAAGATCGTCGGCGCGGCGAGCGTCATCGCGAAGGTCACCCGGGACCGGGCGATCCGGGAACTCGAGCAGCAGTACGGGAGGATCGGGAGCGGCTACCCGTCCGATCCGGCAACCATCGAGTTTCTCCGGAATTACATGCGTGAGCACGGGAACCCGCCGCCCTGCGCCCGCCGGAGCTGGAAGACAGTGGCGAACCTCTACCAGGCGACGATGCAGGACTACCTGTAGCCCGGAAGAATTTATGCTTTCTGCGCGCTAATCGTGAGTGATGACCTGGCTCCAGATACTCCTCCTTCTCGTCGCGGCCTATCTCCTGATAGCATATTATATCCGCGACCGGGGATTGTTTCGCGATCACGTCATGTTCTTTGGCCCCATCATGGCGATCAAGACCGAGCGGGTCGGTTTCTTCGATTGGTTCCGGAAATTCCAAATGCCTTTGCGGGCCTACGCGACGCTCGGGGTCATCATGGTCGTCCTGGTCTCGGCCTTCATGACACTCGCCCTGCTCCTTGCAGTCCCCCAGCTCCTGGTGCATACCCCCGAACCGACCGGGATCTACGATCCGAGGAACATCCTCGCCATACCGGGGGTCAACCAGGCGATACCGGTCACCGCGGCCGTCATCATCGGCCTCGTGCTCACGATCGTCATCCACGAGTTCGGCCACGCGATCCTCGCCCGGGTCGAGGGTATGCGGGTGCGGAGCATGGGTCTCCTCATCGCCGTCATCCCGATAGGGGCGTTCGTCGAGCCCGACGAAGAGGACGTCGATGCGGCAAAAGGGATGCCGAAGATCCGGATGTTCGGTGCCGGAATAACGAACAACATCGTCATCGGCCTCGCCTGTTTCGCCGTGATGTTCCTCCTCGTCGGTATGGCGACGCCCCTTGCCGTCCCGCTCGTCCAGGGGGTCTACAAGGATTTCCCGGCGGCCGACGCGGGCCTCCCCGGCTACTCTGTCATCACGAGCATAAACGGTGTACCCGTGGCAAGCCAGGCGGAGGTCTCGGCGGCGATGGAGGGGACGCGGCCCGGGGAGACGGTCACGCTGACGGCAGAAAAGGATGGGATCGAGAGCACCTACACCCTCACCCTCTCGAGATGGCCGGAGGTGCTCGACGGCGACCACGATTCAGGGTTCATGGGGGTCTACTACTACAGCGCCCCGGTGGTGAAGGAGCATATCGGGAACATCGCAAACCTCGGGCTGCTTGCCCCGCTCTACCTGACGATAGCCCCGATCGATGCGTTCATCCAGGGCAACACCCAGCAGCTTGCTATCCTGCTTACCGATACTCCCGAGCAGATGGCCTGGAAGGAGCCGTTTCCCTTCTTCTGGGGCATGGTTCACCTCGCCTTCTGGACGGGGTGGTTCAACCTGCTGGTCGGCATGTTCAACGCCATCCCGATCGTCCCCCTCGACGGCGGTTATATGATGAAAGAAGGGGTGGAGCGGTTCCTCGAGCGCCGGGGCTGGTCCCGGTACGCACCAAGGGTCGTCGCCTCGATCAGCGGATTCGTCACGGTGATGCTGATCCTCCTCATCACAATGCCGATGCTTGTCGCGGCGGTGCGGTTTGTGCTGATGATGGGGTGAAGACCCTTTTTCTCATCGGGGCGGCATAGGGGGATTCTTGCATCGTCGGATTCTAACAGCAGTATCATAGTGGTTGCCCCACTGCCTGATGACGCTATGTTACTTCGTAAAAGTTGTTCAGATGGGAACACAAGGACCGTAAGAATCGATATCCTGACAGAGTCCCGTCCGGTTCGGAATAGTTCCGGAGTTGCATCTTATCCTCTTCCTTTGCAAGCAAGTAGCAGACCTCGGAATAGACTCGCTCGCGTACCAGCTTGAGACAGGTCTGGTGATAGCGCTCGATATAAGAGGCTTCTTTAAACTCAGGAAAAACCCCAAAGTGTGGTTCGTTGTTCCGTACGCTTCTTCGGGATCTCTCACAATCCTCCAGCAGAAGCAGGTATCCAAGCCAGGGTGACGGGGACGTTTTGAAAGCTCCCTCCCGGTAGGCTGTCCAGAGATCGTACGCACTCCCAAGAACCTCCTCCGTCCGATTATTGATGTTATTCCCAAATGACGGCCCCTTCTGCGACTTCAATTCAAGGACGGTAACCAGTTCCTTCTTCCCATCAGGGTGATGTTTGATAACAATAAGATCCCACTGCTTCTCCGCGCGGAAGTACCCCGGAAGATTAAGAGATCTCTTCCGTATGCAGACATCACCCTCCGGCACCCCGACATCCACCAGCAGATCCCGGATGAGCGAGAAAAACCGGTCCATATGCTTTCCGCCTGTCGCCTCCGAGCGAAAGCCCTGATCTTTCGCACCCCGGTTATCCTGATCTTTTGCCTGTGATGCTCTCTTATCCCAGAAATACCGCACCGCGCAGGAAAAATAATCGTCACGGGAGATTTCCCGAAGTATCCTGTCGCTCACCATGGACCCACCTCTATCAGAATAATCGAGACTGTTTCGCCTGGTGAGCAAACCGTTCAACCTGCATGAGGAAATATTTCTCCTCAACCTCGGCGCTGATGCTGTTTCGCCCCCACCGCGCGGCAGCGAGGGCCGTTGTCCCCGTGCCGCCGAAGGGATCGAGGATAGTATCACCCACGAACGAGAACATCCGTACAAGCCTCTCAGCCAGTTCCTGAGGATAGGGTGCAGGGTGCTCTCTGGTCGACGCTCCCTTGAGGTCCCAGATCTGGCGGAACCACACCTTCTGGTTCTCTTCCGATATGACCGAGAGCAGACGTGCCGCAAGCGTGGGTTTCCGGTAACCGCCGGGTTTTCTCTGGAAGAGGATATACTCGATATCGTTTTTTACTATCCCGTTGGGCTCATACGGTTTGCCAAGGAACGATCCGGGTGAATCTGCTTCAAAACAGGCGTTTGCTATCTTGTACCAGATGACCGGGGCAAGGTTATCAAAGCCGATCCTCCGGCAGTGCTCCTGAATGCTGGCGTGGAGGGGCATGACGACATGGCGCCCGGCCTCCCGCCTGGGCAGGCAGACATCGCCGACGACGATGACCAGGCGTCCCCCGGGGACAAGGATCCGGAAGATATGCCTCCAGACGTTATCGAGTTCTTCCAGAAAGGTCTCGTAATCCTCGATCTGCCCGAGCTGTTCATCTCTTTCGGGGTATTTCTTCAGGGTCCAGTAAGGAGGCGACGTCACGACCAGATGAACACTTTCATCAGGGAGAAACGCAAGGTTTCGGCTATCTGCATGCATGAAACGGTGCCGTGTCGGCACATTGCTGGATATGGCTTCAATCTCTTTCATCAGCGAGATATTCTTCGCTATCCCCGGTATGGCTCGCTGCCCCTCGATCTCCGCCATCTCAAGGATCTCAACCGGTACAAAGTCTTCCAGTGGTAGCTCCTGCCCGGTCTCGTTGATAAAAAAGGATTTTTCGGCAAAAGCAGGGGTTGTTTCCGTCATATGAAATGGTTTTGAGATCATGCTACCGCTTCTATGATTGATACCCTCGAACACATAACTGCACCGGAAATCTCTCCCTTGCGGACCCGGAGACCTACTGCCCCAAAAATAGCAGGGGCCGGGGAATGCCCTACAGCCCCTCTCCCTCTTCCTTTGCCAGTTCCTGGGCTTTTTTCCGCGTCTCCTTCTCGACATCGATGTCAGGGGCCTTTGCCGCCTCTTCAACGGCCCGGAGTTCCTCCTTGCTCGGTATCTCCCCGAGGATATCCTCCGACGGCATCTGCGTGCCTTCGGGGACCTCCGGGGCCTCGACCGTGGCACCGAGGTACTCGGCGGCCTGCCTGACGATCGTCGAGAGCTCGAACGGGAATATGATCTTCGTTGCCTGGCCCTCGGCCATCTGCTTCAAGGCATCGAGGGAGAGGACCGTTATCGCGCGTTTATCGAGCGGCCGGGCGCCGACCGATATGATGCGCAACCCCTGCGCCTCGCCCTGGGCCTGCAGGATCCGCGACATCCGCTCGCCTTCGGCCCTGAGGATCTTGCTCTGCCGCTCGCCCTCGGCCTCGAGGATGATGCTCTGCCGGCTGCCTTCGGCCTTGAGGATCGCGGCCCGCTTCTCGCCGTCCGCCCTGAGGATCGCCGCGCGCCGCTCCCGCTCGGCTGCGGTCTGCTCGGTCATCGCCTGCTTGACGGGCCCGACCGGATCGACCTCCTTGATCTCCACCCGCTCGACCTTCACGCCCCATGCATCGGTCTCTCTATCCAGGATATCCCGGAGACGGGCGTTGATGATATCGCGGTTGTAGAGAACCTCGTCAAGCTCCATGTCGCCGATGATACCCCGGAGACTCGTCTGCGCGAGCGCCACCGTCGCCGCCCGGTAGTTCATCACCTCGAAGTAGGCCTTCTCGGGGTCGATCACCCGGACGTAGACGATCGCATCCACGTTCGTCGGCGAGTTGTCCTTCGTGATCACCTCCTGCCGCGGGACATCCATCACCTCCGTCCGGAGATCGAGCTTTATGACCCTCGTGATCAGCGGGATAACCCACCGGAATCCGGGATTCATCCTCCCGATATACTGTCCGAGGCGTATCTGGAGCCCCTGTTCGTATGGCTGCACGATCACCACGCCGCTGGCGAAGATGATGACGATCACGATGATGAGGAAGATCGTGACCAATCCCGTCCATGGAATCGCACCTACCGGAAGCATTTTACACAACCTCTTTTACAACAACATGCACGCCCTCGGAGTGGATGACGATAACCCTTCTCCCGGCCGGTATGATCTCCCCCGATCCGGAACGCGCGCTCCATTCCGTACTGCCGAGCCGCACCTTCCCCGAAAGCGTCACCGCATCGACCGGCGCGACCACCATCCCCTCGAGGCCGACGAGCGAATCCCGTGAGAGGGTCGTCGGCGGTTTCCTCTCGGGCGTGAGGCGACTATACGCCCAGACGGTGATCGAGGCTGCAGCGATCGCCGCCACAACCCCGATGATGAGACCGGCAGGAGAACTGAGGACGTCGATGCCGAGGAGAAGGAGGACGCCGAGGATGATCAGGACCGTCGCAGGGACAGCGATGAAGAACCCGGGCTGGGTGACCTCGACCAGGAGCAGCACCGCCCCGAGCACGATCAGTATCCAGCCAAGAGCGATCCCCTCTACAAGCATACGAGAGAGATGGACCCGGCGGGATAAAAAGGGTATGGGAAGGGGGGTCCGTCAGGAGCGATCCGCCAGGTTCAAATAGGCAAATGCCGCCGGAGCCCCAAACGAGACCCAGGCACCGGCGGCGGCAGCCTGGATATACAGAAGGGCGAAGGCGGTGAGGCCCGGGTCTT
>MPOY01000588.1 GCA_001896715.1 Methanoculleus sp. EBM-46 | reverse complement strand
GCAGCTACCCGCATCAAGGAGCAGCTGCACACTGCTGCTGTTCCTTTTAAGATCCTCTATCAAGAGAGCGCCATGAGGGAGGATGGCTCTGTCTTTACTGATAAGGATATACATCGAATCTTAGAGCGACGAGGTTTCAGACAGCTCAATGCAGTCGCTGACGATAACGAGTGGTACAACTGCACCCTAAATGATGTCAAGGCGGCTATTATTGAGCTTAAAACCGGAAAAATCACTGCTGACAGCCGGACAGCTGCATTCCGTATGCGTCCGGAGCAGCAGGCGGCTGTAAAACGCACGGTCGAGTACTTTACCAAGGCCAAATACGACGAGCCGGACAGAGCACCGAAATTTCTGTGGAATGCCAAAATGCGTTTTGGCAAGACCTTTGCAGCCTATCAGCTTGCAAAAAAGATGGGCTTTAAACGCGTGCTGGTGCTTACCTTTAAGCCCGCTGTCGAATCCGCATGGCGAGATGATTTACTTTCTCATATTGATTTCGAAGGCTGGCAGTTTGTTTCCAATAAGGACGCGCACAACAATAATGTTAATATAGATCAGGCCTACGCGAAGTGTGATAAAAAGAAGCCTATCGTCGTTTTTGGTTCCTTTCAAGACTTGTTGGGTACTAATGAGAATGGTGGCATAAAAGCTAAGAATGAATTTATCCATGCAGAAAACTGGGACTTGGTTATTTTTGATGAGTATCACTTTGGCGCATGGCGAGAAAATGCCAAAAAGCTCTTTGAAAATCCCGATGAGGAAGAAATAGTCGACTTTGATATAGAGAAGTACAAGAAGGACGAGGCTGATAACGCCTACAACGAAACCTTCCTTCCCATCACAGCCGGTTATTATTTATACCTTTCCGGCACACCTTTCCGCGCCATTAATAGCGGCGAATTTATAGAGGATCAGATCTATAACTGGACATATTCTGACGAGCAACGTGCAAAGGAAAGCTGGAAAGGCCCTGGCAATCCCTATTTATCGTTGCCGAGAATGGTCATGCTCACTTACCGGATACCTGATAGCATTCGCCAGATTGCCATGCAAGGCGAGTTTAACGAGTTCGACTTAAATGTATTCTTTTCTGCCAAGGGTAAAGGCAAAGATGCGCGGTTTGTTTACGAGAATGAAGTGCAGAAATGGCTTGATCTGATTCGTGGTTCTTATCTTCCATCCAATGTTGATGATATGAAGCTCGGGCAGGACAAGCGTCCTCCAATGCCTTTCTCTAATACACGACTTTTGAATGTTCTGAATCACACAATTTGGTTTTTACCAAATGTGACATCCTGCCAGGCTATGTATAACCTGATGATGCAAAAGCAGAACAGGTATTACAACCAGAAATATAAAATTATCGTTTGCGCCGGAACAGAAGCCGGCATAGGCTTGGATGCCCTCTATCCTGTTCTTCGCGCTATGGGAAATCCATTGGAGACATACACCATCACCCTCACCTGCGGCAAGCTAACTACGGGTGTTACCGTAAAGCCGTGGACAGGCATATTCATGCTGCGTAACCTTAAGAGCCCGGAGACCTATTTCCAAGCAGCATTTCGTGTCCAATCCCCGTGGGTAGTTAAAGATGAAGAAGGTAAAGACCTGATTATGAAAGAAGAATGCTATGTCTTTGACTTTGCTTTGGACAGGGCGCTGCGACAGATAGCTGACTACTCTTGCCGTTTGAATGTTGATGAAAGCAATCCCGAAAAGAAGGTAGCAGAGTTCATTAATTTCCTGCCGGTGTTGGCCTATGACGGCAGCACCATGCGGCAGATTAATGCGCAGGACATTCTCGACATCGCAATGGCCGGGACTTCTGCTACTTTGCTTGCAAAGCGCTGGGAATCTGCGCTACTTGTTAATGTCGATAATGACACTCTGCAACGCCTAATGAATAACAAAGAAGCTCTCGACGCTCTTATGAGCATTGAAGGTTTCCGTTCGCTGAACCAGGATATTCAGACAATCATCAACAAGTCAGAAGCGGTAAAAAAAGCCAAGAAAGAATCCGAGAAGATGACTCCGAAGGAGAAAAAGGAAATCTCAGAAGAGGAAAAGGAATATAAGTCTCTTCGGAAGCAGATTCAGGAAAAGCTCATCAAGTTTGCTACCCGTATTCCGATATTTATGTATCTCACTGATTATCGCGAGCGGTCACTCAGAGATGTTATAACTCAGCTTGAGCCGGGATTGTTTAAAAAGGTAACGGGCTTAAACGTAAAGGATTTTGAACTTCTTTGCAGCCTTGGGGTATTTAATGCAAGCCTGATGAACGATGCCATTTTTAAGTTCAAGCGTTACGAAGACAGCAGCCTTTCCTATACCGGTATCGACAAGCACGAAGGAAAGGATATCGGTGGCTGGGATACCGTCATCAAACGCGAAGAATATGATAGACTGTTTTACAATCAACAGGCTACAATGGAATCCATCAACTCGGCGTTCGAAGAAGCAATTGAAAAAGATGTTAAGCCCGTTGCAGATGTGCCAAAGCCTGATCCAAAACCATCTGCTACAACATATGTTACGGGGCAGTTTGGAATTAAGCCTCCGCTGTCGAAAGTAGCCGAGCATAAGAACCCTTATAGCACCAGCACGCAAGCCGATGAGGAAATGAAAGAGTTTGTTATACCGGAGATTTCGGAAGGCGATGCGGTTAAGCATAAGAGCTTCGGTGATGGTATAGTTACAAAGATCGATAAAGCTGGGAAACACATTCGTGTGAAGTTTGCAGTTGGGGAAAAACTCTTCTTATTCCCAGATGCTTTCAAGCAGGGTTACTTGAAGTTGTAACAGACTTCTAGGTGTTAGCAATACTGTCGGCACGATATAAATAATATATTCAACGAGAAAGACTGCACCAAAGGTTTTATCCTTCAGTGCAGTCCTTTCTTTGCTGTCTCCGCCTGAAGAGAGTCGGTCAAAAATATACTTGTTTTCGTAAATCCCTAAGGCCAACTCCCTTACACAGCCATTTTTTTATGATTTTGGTTTTTCTGTTTGATTTGTCTCATAATGCAAAATTTCAAGAGCCTCGTTATGGCTTTGTTCGGCCAAATATTTTGAATACCAGTGCGAAAGCGTAAGCAAAATAACCGCAAAGCCTATTGCAAGCAGGACACCATGCCAGTCGATACCAAAATCTTTCCACCTCATTGGCCATAAAGCATTTACCATCTGAAATCACTACTGTCCCAACGTTAATCGAATAAAGTCAGCTGGTTGCTGGGAACTGCCCCTGAATCTTGCCCATTTGAATCTGTAAGTGCATGTATAATT
>MPOY01000421.1 GCA_001896715.1 Methanoculleus sp. EBM-46 | reverse complement strand
TCGAGCCTGTGGAGCCAAGACCTCTACATCACATCTCGGTGATGCAAGTATTGTCCATGAAGCAGGAAGCCCCGCCCTTAAGGGCGGGGTAGTTCACCCGGGACGCTACGGTGGTCTGGCGGCAAGATCTGCCCTCCACCCCCGTGGATGTTGTTCTCTTCCCGGGCGGGGAGCGGGTTGTGGCGGCGGATCGTTTTGGCGGGGTGTATTTCTACGATATTGACGGCACCCTCCGTACCACGGTTGATACCCGGGGCGATCCTGATGATGGCATCGAGGCTTTCTCCGAGATCCACGACGTCGCCCTCTCCGGGAAAGGCGAGTACGTCGCAGTCATCTCTTCCCGCGGCCTCTTTTACTACACGGGCGCCGGGCGGAAGGTCTGGGCGCGGGAAGATAGCCTCGCGGGCGGGACCGCCGTTGCTGTCTCCGGAACCGGGAACGAGATCGCCGCCGCTTCGGATGCGAACATCCGTCTCCTGAACCGCACGGGAGCAACCCTCTGGGTGCAGCGGTGTCCCCGCCCGGTCACGGCGCTTGCGATCGCGCAGGACGGCTCCCGCATCGTCTTCGGCCTGCAGGACAACACCCTCACCTGCCTGGACCGGAAGGGAGGGGAGGTCTGGACGTTTGCTGCCGATGGCTGGATCCGGGGTGTCGCCGTATCGCAGAACGGTTCCCGCGTTCTTGCCGGCTCAATGGATGGGCGGGCCTATCTCTTCGATGGCGCCGGGCGCCTGCTTGAGACGTACACTCTCGGCGACTGGGTCAACCACGTCGCTCTTACCGCGGACGGCACCGCGGGCGTCGCAGCCTCGCTCCATGAGGTGATTGGGATATCGGCCGTGGCGGCAACTCCTTCTCCCACAGCGATAACCACGACTCTTTCTGCGGCAACTCCTTCTCTCACAGCGACAACTTCCTCTGCGGGAACCCCCATCACCACCCCGGAAAACGCGACATCTCCGCCCACTGAAGAAGGTGGCGATCCCCCTTTCCTCGTTCTCGGCCTTTTTGCCTGCAGCGTGACCGTCGGCGCCGGGTTTTTCTACCTGCGGCGCCGGGAGGCACCCCTGGCCATGGACGAGGAGAGCCTTCCCATCGTGGATGAGGAAGTGCCGGCCGATCTCCCCCCTGCGGCCGTGGAGGTACCTTTGAACCCCTGGCACATTTCCCTTGACGAGGGAAGAACCCGGGAAGCAGCGCGGCTCCTCTCGCGGGAGATGACCACCCTGATCCAGAGCCGTACCGGCTCCCGCATCGTCACCGCTGCGGATGCCCTGGCTGCCTGCCCTGGAGAGCGGGAGGCCCTTGCCCGATTCTTTACGGATGCGGATCGCCTTGCCTACGGCCACGGCGATCCCGCGCGGGAGGATATCGAGGCGCTTGAAGTGGCATATCTCCGGCTTGTAGAGGAGATCAGGAGTCGGTGACCTCCACCTGTCGGGGGCGAGGTTCTCCTCAAAGATATATCCAGCCTTGAGGGGTTGGGCAGGTACCGTGCCCGATCGGATCGAAGGAGATGGAGGAGTAATCCTCATCTCTCACCCTGCTCTGCTGGAGGTGCTTGAGGTCATCCGGAAGGGGATAACCGAAAGCAAACCCTATACGGACCTGGACAATGGCAAAAAGAAGGCGATCAAGGATAAGGTTCAGGAAAAGGCGAGTCTCTTCCTGAAAGCCCTCTTCCGACTCACGAGAGGGCACAGGGTTGTACTGGTCGAATCCCAAAAGCCCGTAGACAGATGGTACAAGATGACATACTCG
>MPOY01000489.1 GCA_001896715.1 Methanoculleus sp. EBM-46 | reverse complement strand
GGGCGAAGAGCAAAGGCGCGCCTGGGTGTATCAAAGAGGCTGTAAGTCATATCCTGAGTCCTGATGTTGATACTTGAAAATAGGAGTCTGACCCTGTTTCTGTTTTAGTCAATATCCAGCCGGTTGGAGCATTTCTCTTTGTAGAATGAGTTGAGAGAACTAGCAAATCACTCTTCTGCTCAAAAATATCGCCCTCATAGATATTGAACGACCTCAAGCCTTGATCTGATTCAACAACGAATGTATCAAGAATTCTAGTCTCGCTCACCAACGACACCTCATTCAATCTTATTGAACAGAATATCTTAATTTGCCCATTTAGCTAGCCTAAAAATCTACTGTAAGCATTTTCAGAGCATCTTTTTAGTACTTGATTCACCTTCCCGGCCTCAAACTGCAGTCATCTCTCTTTTGGCTTCAATTTGAAGAGTTGATTTAAACCCAATTCAAAGAACCGAGAAATACATCTTGATCTTTTGTGCCATGAGATATCTTCGTTCCTCAAGAAATTCTTCATAGTCGTCTATTGTCATGTTCACTATATTTTCAGGGATGCAGTTCATCTTCCAGTTCTCAAGCATTTCATCTTTGCGCGTGATGCCGCCGTACTTGAGGCCCCCACCATTGCATTGCTCCAGCGCTTCTGTAAGGTATTGCGAAGGCGGTTTCGAACTGATGGCGATGTTTATCTCGCTCTGTGTCATCGCATAGTTGGCAATCTGATTATACTTTCCTTTAGTAAGGCCGAATTTCTTAAGGTATTCCTTGGGGAAAATGTGATGAACATCTCCCTTTAAGCTCACCAGATCTGCGACGCAGATATCCCGTGAAAGGAAGCCCTTGTCTTTGAGCTTGACCTGGGCTGCAAGATACACATTGAAAGATGGGCTGCTGGCAACCGAAGTATTCATCTGCTGAGGCAAACCTACCTCCCAGAATGCATCGGAAAGCTCTGCCGAAAAGACGCTCTGAATGTAGGATTTCCCATTCTCATGTATTCTCCTGATATCGTAGTCGAAAGTAGATTCGGGAGAGCCGGAATAACGACTCGTAAGAATGGAAAGAACAAACCACTTTCTTACTAATGATTCAATTTCCGCTTGGTCGCTATTCATCTCGCGAAGAGTTAGATACATAATGTACGCGAAGTTGATCGAATTCTGGGACCTGATCATAGAACTATCTATGAAACCCGCGGAACGGAGAATCATAATGAACTTCTTGAAGTTGTTCTCATTCATGAAATCCATGACACCGGTCTTCAGCAGATTAAACGAGCGTTCGGAAATCTCCTCTTCGAACTCTCTCGTTTCGAAATTTCTGCCGGAAAGAAGGGAAACCAAATCCTGCAATCTACCCCTCTTGAATTTCGAAGTGAAGGCGACCCTGAGCATGTCTGTGTACGAAGGATCATACAAATCGTCATTTTCACTCTTCAGCCAGGACATCCTGCTGAAGTAATCAGTTTTGGTGAAGTCTTTATCTACCTCCTGGAGCTGTTGATAGAACTCGGGAGCGATGGCCAAATGGCAGAAATAATCTATTGCTTTCCTAAGGTTGTTTCCTCCATATGTTTCATTCACGGAGATCTTCGACATAGCAAAGTCCGCTTGACTGAGCACTGACCCGGCCGAATTGATTCTTATGAAGATTTCCGTAACCGTTTCGATATCCAGATTGGAATTGAGTTCTATCAGGCCGATCGGATTGTTAACGATACCTTTGAGTGACTCGAGACTTTCGAAAATCTCGTCTTCGTTCTCAATCGAGTTCGATTCGCAGTAATTTTTCACTGTTTGCATCAATTTGAAATCGGGTTTAAAGATTGCCGAGACGTCTGGTATCCAGCTTCTGTCCTTTCTTATAGCGGGATTAGTGACCTCGAATCTTTTTTCTAATGGATGGAAGGCAATGACTATCCGAATCCTGCGATAGTCCTTAGTGACTACTTTCTGACCCAACAGTGCTGCCATCAGTGCTGTAACTCTCTGCTGGCCGTCAATAAGAATTCGCTTGCCGACTGAATTGGTACCGTCCTTGAGTTTGACATTGGGATTCTGCCAGGCGATGAGGTATCCTATGGGATAACCCTGATAAAGAGAATCCAGAAGATCCCTAACCTTGGTCGCGTCCCAAACGAAGGGCCGCTGAATCTCCGGTATAGCAACTTCCTGTGTCTGAACCCATGTGAGCAAAGTCTGAATTGGGTGTTGATTGACCGAGTATCGCTGAATAACCACTACATACCTCCTTTTGATCTTGAAACATGTAAAATTGTACAGTTTTCTTGTATCTTTAGCCGGTTCCATAACTCTCGATATACGCACTTCAAGCGTGTATGTCGAGAAAAGCGGCAGTCAATCCAATTTAACATTTCATATAGACCAATCAAGAGGTCATTTTATTGAATATATCCACATCCTTTTCGTGTTTACTCCTCGATCAAGGTTTGCTGCAGAACCATTTTCATTTGGCCAAATACTGTAATTTCCTACTTGGTAACCGAAAGTAATTTGCAATTGTGCAATTCTTCCAAGAAAGTGAAAAGCACCTGTAGGGTTTATGAATCATTTCTCTTCAAAGCACGTGGTTGAGTTTATCATCGGTATGATTATCGGTGGAGTTAGACCCGCTTCGGCAGAGATTGATATTAAGAGACCCCTCGCCATTTGAATAAGCATTGGTGTTCCTGAGTACTTGATAAATCTCTCGAATTCTTCTTCATCCATGTTATGTGTTGAAGAAAATAGCCCTGTGATAATCGCCTTGAAAGCTATAACAATCTTCTTTCCGGACTTGAGATTATAAGATATGTCAAGACACAGCTCACCGCTTAATCTCTCGTCCTTCCTGCGGATCTCATATTTCGGAATCAGATCCAAATCAGGCTTCAAAGAAACTTTTCTCAGCTCACCCCTTATCTCGAAGCTTAGGCTTTTTATTGTATGAGATACTAATTGAAAACCTGCAATTCTCGGTTTCACCTAACACCTCCATCAAACGAGAAGCGATAAGCATCTTCTTGAGGACTTGCGAAACAAAGATCACCCATATTGACAACTCCCTTAGCCTTTTCTTCCAAATGTTCAAACTCCGCAAGAACCTGGTCATAAGCAGAGAAGAAAACCTGAGCGCGTGCATTTGCATTAACCCAGTACTGTGTGATTAACCCCTTACTCTCCTTCTCTTTCTCAATCGGATTGCCATACAGTATTCTTAAATCACCGACCGAAAATCTGAGCGGTTTTTTACCGGGATTAACCGGCATAATCAAACCTTCAGAGACTGCTCTTTGAATGGTTTTCTCACTAACTTTAAGCGCTTCGGCAGCTTCCTTCTTTGTATAGGTGTTTTCGAGAAGCGACTTTATCGGATCCTCCGATTCGTCGGTAATGTCTTCCTCAAAGGCTATCAAGTCATCTCTAAGCTGGAGCATCTCTTCATCTTTCGAAAATGATAGCAGCTCAACGATTGCATCGAATGCCTTTCTTCTCTCTCCGGCACTGATACTCTCAAGCATTTCCCAGATTCTGTCAAACATAATCACTTCAATCACCCTCTCTGTTGAACAAAGACAGTCTCTTTCCCAGATTTTTTTGCAGAACTTCGTATTTCGACCCAAGCCCTCCGTGTGAACCCACATAAATAAGGTGTATGGTGTTTGACCTCTTAAAATATGAATACACCAACCTACCTTGGGAAACTGTCTTCAACTCTATAGAACGCAATCCCTTAAGAGGACCGGTTTTCATTTCTCCCATTCTCGGGTTATTCATCAATCCAAGTATTATTCCGAGTATCTCCAGTTTGAACTCTCGTGTAGATTGATCTTTGAAATTCTTCTTAAACATCGTATGAGAGAAAAACTTCGGGTCACTGTTATCGATCCCCTTTCTCAGAGCCAATGAAAACTCCTCAATGCCATCAAAACGTAAGCCGATCTTTCTCATATTTTCGAGAATCTCTTTTTCATCTTTCATAGAGAGTATACCCCTTCATTAATTTAAAGTCAATAGTTATGTCCATATATGTCCATATATTTAGAGTGATCGCATTTGTTTCACACATTTTCTTTCTTGCGCCTTTGAATAGATAGTTATGCAATGCTAATAAGTAATTCCAAATTACTGGAAAGGGTACTATTTCAATCCAATCAGTAGAATATAGATCTCCCGGGTTGATTTTATTGGCCACCCATGCAGTCGGCGTACAAATTTACAATGAGCGGTTACTATTCATGCAGGTACCTGAATCATTCGAAATCCGTCAGTGTGAGAATGTCCGTGGCTTCCACCAGACCAGAATCGATTACTGCCCTGGCTCATGTCAATTATACGATTTTTCGCAATGAATACATAATAATTATTACAGATAATCCGTAACTTATGAAGCTCTAAAACGTTGTATATTTAGATGTGTATACGAATCTATGTAGGTTAAGAGGTCATAAGACAGTTTTACTTCTTAATAAGTACGTAGACGAGAAACCTAGGGCAGATTTAACTCTTTCGAGAGCCAGTACATATGTCGATTCCACAACAGTTGTACACTACTGGCCTTCGAGACGACTTCCAGAACGCGAATCCCACACGAACGCTTCCATTCGCTATTCTATCCGCCTAAGGCAGGGATTCACGTAGCTTCTTAATCGGATAGCCCATTCACCAAATCACGCACCTCCTCAAAGCACGACGTTTTCACCCAATATCCCGTTACCCACTCGATGGCAATCTCTTTGTGCGATTGTAGAGAGGTAAGAACAGATAACCGGTCCATTTATCAGGCAGCGATTTCGGTCACGAAAAATCATAAGGAGGAGTGGTTAAGTTGATGACGGAAATACCGTCAATGGAAATGCCTGAATGGATCAGAAACCCCGGAGAGTTCAACATAAGAAATATTCTGAAGGACTCTCTCTGCTACCTCGCCAGCGGCCTTCACGGCCATTTTGTCAAATGCTACATGGGAAACGCTTACAGCTTCGTGTACATCGACTACTACATTAGCCGCGAAGATCTAATGCAGGATATGGCCGAGTACGGTTTCAAAGGCTACAGAGTGATCCGACAAGAATCGATAAACCCGTACAGACTTCATCCGGGCGGGTGGGACGCGCTGACCTGGTATTATCGCGACGAGGACCCGCGAAGAGATAAGTTGATAAACAGCTATCGCAACGACCCCAACAGAAATTACTTCGAAAGAAACCGAGAACCCATGAACACGCTGTGGAAGAAGGTCCTGCCGACCGAGGAAGACGGAAACCCCAACTCGTGGCTTAGAATTCAGAAAGAGCCCTTCGCAGAGTGGTTCATCCTAGAGAGGACCGAGGAGTACGACGAGACGCACAACCCGAAACGCTTTTCCTTCTTCTTTCTAAACACCGAGGCAGTAGCGGCCTACCAGGCCCTGTACCTGGAAAACCAGATAGCTCCAAAATTTCTCGTAATCCCGCAATACGGCTTCGGGATGAACTGGACGGAATTTGGTGTCAGAGATCAGATCCTCGCCAGGACGATATTCCATCGCGACAATCCCCTACCCCAATATATCATCGGTATGGCCGGTTTCAACAGATCCTGGCCCGAGTACACGGACAGAGTAAAAAAGTACCGTAGCAGGTATAGCGACTTCATCACTGTCTGGAAATTCTCAGGAGACCCCGCAAGGCTCAATCCACCGGTCGTTCAGCGGAGAGAGACCCCTATTCACAGACCTACGGAAAACGAGCTCGTTTTTGTCGAAGGTGGAGAATTTCAGATGGGCGACGCAAGGATGACCGGAATTGAAGACGAGAGACCGGTCCACAGGGTGAGACTTACCTATGATTTCTATATCGGCAAGTACCCCGTCACTTGTCTGGAGTATTCGCGGTTCTGCCGGGAAACGGGCGCGGAAGAACCGGAGGGTGAATACTTTCCGTGCAGTCGAAAGCCAGTCGTGTATGTGAACTGGTTCGACGCCATCTTCTACTGCAACTGGTTGAGCGAAAGGGATGGTCTGCCCCCGGCGTACGATAGGTTCGGGAATCTACTGGATGCCGTCGGTTCGCGAACATCTCATATAGACAGAGTCGCAGGTTACAGGTTGCCGACCGAGGCGGAATGGGAATACGCGGCCAGGGGAGGGAACAAGAGCGGAGATTACATCTTCGCAGGGAGCGACGACGTCGATGAGGTCGCATGGTTCAGGGGAGACGTCTTCAAAAGACCTCGAGTGGTCGGGCTGAAGAGTCCGAACGAACTCGGGCTTTACGATATGTCCGGCAACGTCTGGGAACTGTGCAGCGACTGTTACAACCAATACCGGGACGATCTGGAGATAAACCCGTACGAAGAAACCGGTCAACTGAAAGCCCTTCGCGGCGGAAGTGTAGGTGAAGACCCGACCAGAGTGACGGTTACGGCGCGTATGGGCGCCTGGGGAGGTTACATAAACTTCGCGACGGGCTTCCGAATTGCTAAGACAGCGCCGGTCAAAGAAAGGGAACGCTGATGGACTTTCCGGGCAGCGTGCAGAATTTCATGTATCTCCTCTCCAAACTCGGTCAGCAGGACCGGCTGCTTTCCGAATGGGCGATCGAATACTTCTGGAGCTCCCTACTGTTGAAAAAACTCTCACAGAACGTCATGTATCTGAGTGTTCTGGGGAGTTTTTCTTTCTCCCGAAAGAGCGGACAGGAGCGGGCCGATCTCATGGAGATGGCGGTATCGGAGCTTACGAGGGAGTATCCTGAATTCTCCTTCATGAATTCCGGGTGCGGGCTGAGCGGGGCCTTCAAAGAAGACTCTCCGCTCTTCCACAGAACCTGCGCTTACGCCGACGATATAATCGATTCGCTCTCGCTAGAGGATATCGGGCTGGTCTGCGGTCCGCTGTACAGCGGTATGTTCTCGACGGCCCTCGACTCGGGCCTCCTGTATTCGGACGTAATCGTACCGATCGAGATCCTCGAGATGATGATCGAACTCCTCGAGATAGAACCGGGGATGTCCGTTTACGATCCGGCTTTTGGCTACGGCCGGGCCTTCTATAAGATCTTCACCGGCGATGGATTTGAGCGGACATCTTTCGCCGGACTGGAAATCGATCCGCGCAAGTACAGGCTGGCGAAGACGGTCCTGGCGCTTCTCGGAATCGACGTGTCGAAGCTGAGGAGGGGAGACTCTATCGTCAAGCCCTCGAACGAACGCATCTTCTTTGAAGAGAAGTACGACAGGGTGATAATCGAGCCGCCCGCAGGCGAGAAGATGATACCTCAGGAACTCAAGACTGACGTCTTTCTCAGAAGGCTCTTCGGCGTATCGTCGGGCCTGACGGGTCAATGGGACTTCATAGACCACGGGATACGCTCTACCAGTGATACGGGCAAGCTCGCGACGCTGATCACGCTGGGAGAACTTGGAAAACGCCACGAAGAGATAGTCGACAACGACTGGCTTGAGGCCGTGATAGAGCTTCCAGCCAGGGCCGTTCACGGAAGCTATGACAGAGGCTGCATCATGTTGCTCAACAAGGCCAAACCGCGGGAGAGACGTGGAGAGGTCTTTATGGCGTCCTGCCGGAGCGACACGGTTGAGCCCTTCTGCTTCGAAGTGAGAGAGGAGAATCTTCTGCTGGATTCAGTCATGAGGAATTTCAAGGACTGGAAAGGCGAAAGCGGAGTATGTGCGACAGTCCCTATCGGCACGATAAAGCGGAGCGGCTATTTCCTGATACCGGGAAACTACCTGATGGCGGCTTCGGGGAAGGATCTGCCGGTAGAGGAACTCGAAAGGCTGCTGAACTCTCCGATGGTCGAACTTCGCGACGTGGGCGAGCTGCTAGAGACGGCCCGCTATATGCGAAAGCGCAGAGACGCGGTTGCGGACGACGCTCTTCCAGCCGGACCTCTTGCGGAAGAAAGTGGGGAAGAAACGTGTTACAGGGGCAGGGTGTACGTCAATACGCGTCTCAGAGTCGATGTTTGCGGAACAGTACTCCTCGACTCACTCAAGGAGTATAACGGAGATCTCGCGCGGGGTGTGGAGAAGGTCTTTCTCCAGAAGGGCGACATCGTATTCACGAGGCTGGGAGATGTGACGACAGTCGGAATCGTGGGCGAAATCCCGGCTGACAGGGCGATCCTGCCGTCGATACACCATACAGTGCTCAGGACCGGCGAAGGGTACAACCCGGTGAAAGTTTTCAATGCGTTCAGGTCCGACTACGGCCGGTTTCTAATCGAGGAGGCCGCGAGGGACACGTTCATGGAAATGCTGCCCGGGCACAAGATAGGTGCCATGAGGCTTCCTGTTCACATGATCGGAGCGGATAAGCAAGATCGATGTAGATCGAGGGAAACAGACGTTCAAAATCATGAAGGGAGAGATGCGGATGTTCAGTGAAATAACGAAGGCCGAAATGCCTGAATGGATAAAGAACCCGGGCGAGTTCAACGTCCGGGACGTACTGAAAGACTCTTTGTATTACCCGGCCTGCGGCTACGACGGCCATCCGGTCGAATACTTTCTGGGAAATGTCTATAGCTTCGTATATGTCGACTACTCCATAAGCAGGGAAGAATTGCTGGAAGAGATCGCCAGCAGGGGATTCAGGGGGTACAGAGTTCTCCGGCAGCTTCCGATAAGCGAAGGCCAGCTAACGCCGAACGGCTGGAGGATCAGGGTCACCCCGAACCGTGCCGAATACTACGAACCCGACCATTACTCGTTTGTGTTCAAGAGTCCCTTCGCCGAATGGTTCATCTTCGAGAGGACCGAAGAGTACGACGAAACGCACAACCCGTCTAGATTCTCGCTGCTCTTCATATGCGCGGACGGCGCAGCCGCTTACCAGGCGCTTTACCTGGAAAACAGGATGGCTCCCAAGATCCTGGCCATAATCCAGCCCGGCGAAGCCTTCGGATGCAACTGGACCGACTTCACCAACAGAGGACAGATACTCGCGCGGTCGGTCTTCCATGGGGGAAACCCCTTGCCCGAATACCTCATAAACGGCGGAATAGGCCGAAGCGAGTTTTACAGAATGCCTATCTGGCCGGAATACACTGAGTTCGTCATGAGATTCAATGTAGGTGCGAAGTTCTTCAGGATCTGGGCCAGAAGCGATCGCTGGAGGATAGGGATATGAGACTGTCGGGATTTTTCAAGTGTTCGAACTAAACCAGAAGGAGGTAAATATGGATCTGAAGAGTTTTTCCCGCAACTACATGTATCTTCTGTCAAAACTCGGAGAAGAGGGCCGCGACCTTTCCGAAAGGGCGATAGAGTACTTCTGGACGAACATGCTGCTCAGAAAGCTCTCGCTCCGCGATAATTTCCTCGACGTTTTCAGGGAATTCGATCTCTTCGACAAGAGCGGCCTCGAGAGGGCAGGGCTTGTCGAAAAGGCGCTTAAAGAGATAATCAGCAGATATCCGCGCTACGGGTTCATCGACTACAAGGGCAAATACGTCTGGATCTTCACGGAAGGTCCCGAGCTGCTGCGGAAGACCTGCACTTACGCTGACGGTTTCATAGACAGTCTGACGATCACCGATATCGCCAGGGTCTGCGGGGGCATCTACGACACGATGTTCTCGCTGTCGATCGATCTGGGGCTGGTAGATCCCGACGCGGCCGTGGCCATGCCGGTCGTCGAGGCTATGGCGAAGCTGCTCGATTTGAAGCCCGGAATGAGCGTCTACGATCCTGCGCTCAACTTCGGCAGGGCGATATACAGCATATTCAAGACCGAGGGTTTGGAGAACACGGATTTCACCGGGCTGGAAACGGACCCCTTCAGGCACAGGGTGGGCAAGACAGCGCTGGCCATCCTGGGGGTAAACACCGTGAACCTCAAGCGTGGAGATCCGCTCTTCAGACCCGAGGACGCCGCTCTCATCGAGAATGCCCTCTACGACAGGGTCATCATAGAACCGCCGTCGGCCGAGAGAATAATACATCTCCGGCTGAATACGGGCCACTTCTTCATGAAAGATCTCGAGATCGCGAGAGAGCCGGGGAGCCAGTGGGAGTATATCGACCACGGCCTCGAAGCGACGAAACCTTACGGAAAGCTGGTCAGTCTGATCGACAGCTGCAAGATCCCCGAAGCCCTGCGGTCGATCGTGGACGACGACCTGCTGGAAGCGGTCATAGCGCTCCCCGGGAGTCTCGTATGCTCGGGCAGCGAACGGAAGTCGATACTGGTGATAAACAGGAAAAAGCCTGCGGAGAGAAAGGGGAAGGTCTTCCTCGCCGTCCCGGAGACGGAGAGAGAGGAAAACTGGTCGTCGCTCGCAGACCAGGCGCGGTGGCTCGATTCGGTGACGGATCTTTACGGCGAATGGAAAGGCGAGCGCGGCACCGCGGGTATAGTCTCGAACGACAGGATAATCGAGAACGGCTACGATATAAGCCCGTACGGTTATGCGGTGAACTCCGCTGGCGAGTCGACGACGGCGCTCGATTATGCCGAATTGCTCGAGGCTCCCATGATAAAGCTCGGCGAGGTCGCGGACCTGATCGAAGGCGTGAGGGGTGAAAGATACTATCGCCTCGAGAGCTACACTGCCGATAAAAAAGGAGTCATAGATATTGAAGCGACCTGTCTCGAAACGAGAGAGGTCTTCATGAAAGACGATCTGAACCTCCTCCGGGAGTCCGACATACTCCTCTCGCCGTTTCCCGGTCGGGACGACATGGCCATCGTCGGTGAAATGCCGGAAGGCTTCCGTGTCATACCGGGGGCCGGCATGCTGGTGTTGCGGGTAAAGGAAGGCTACGATCCCCGCAGGCTCTTCGATATCCTTCGAAGCCCCATGGGGAAGTACGCCAGGAGAGAGGCGGGTTTTTCCGTCTACATGAGCGGGTCGGTCGCGTCCATCCTTGAAGAGATCATGATACCCGATATCGTGAGAAAAAAGGACTGAGCGGACTGTTCGGAAAGGAAACTCGCTCTTTGTAGCGGGGAGGTGGATCAGAGGTGAGAGTTATGAGGTTAGAGGTAAGAAGATCAAGATCTTTTCGCTCTTCTCACCTCTCACCTCTATCCTCTGACCTCAGTCTTACCAGTGAACCTGGACGCGAAGCGTCGAATAACAAAGCTCCTAGCCCTGGAACGTAGAACCGCTCTTACTAAAAATGCAGTCCCTGTTTTTCAAGCCTACTTTATCGCCGTCCTGCAGACCCTGAATCCCACGACGTTACCCGCGGCCGAAGGCTCCAGAGATTCCCGCGACGTTACCCGCGCACAAGTCTGGTCCAGGTCGGCGCTGCCCCCGCGCATCACACGCCTGGACTCGACGGCTTCATCGCAGTAATCGACGACTCCGTTGTAGGGATCGACCTCTGGGCTTTCGTCGTAGTAATCATGGGAGTACCAGTCGGAACACCACTCCCACACGTTTCCCGACATATCGTACAGCCCGAGCTCGTTGGGCTTCTTCATGCCGACTTCCTGCGTCATCGACCGCGAGTTGCCCTCGTACCAGGCGACGGAATCGGGATCGTTTGAACCCGAGTATCTGTATCCCCTGCCCTTCTTGCCTCCGCGGGCGGCGTACTCCCATTCGGCCTCCGTCAACAACCTGTATCCCGCGACTCTCGTTATGTCGTTCGTCTTCCTCCCGTCTTCGTCTAGCAGGTTTCCGTCGGGATAATAGGCCGCCGGGAGACCTTCCCTTTCGCTCAACCAGTTGCAGTACTCGATCGCCTGGGACCAGGCCAGGTTCATCACCGGTCTTCTTCCCCTGCCCATGCCTTCGTCGTCCGGTTCGGAATACTCTGTCGCGTCGCAGTATCTGTCGTACTGCTCGAAGGTGACCGGGTACTTGCCCACATACAGGTCATACGTGATGTTGACCCTGTGAGCGGGTCTTTCAGAATCTTCGCCATCTCCCCGGGTATCTCCCATAACGAAGCTACCGCCTTCCACGTAGAGGAGCTCGTCTCCGTTCGCGGTGTGGATCTGTAAAGGCTTAGTGTCGGCCAAGGCTCATCCCCCCCTCTCCAGCAGCGCCCCGAGCCTCTCTTCGAACTCCCGCGTATCTTCGAGTGTGACCGTCTCGGTCTGGCCGTCCTTCAGGAAGAGTATCTTCGCGCAGACCGGGGCGAGTATTTTTTCCAGCAGGTATAGATAAAACTCCATCTGGAACCTGTATCCTTCTAACGAGTCGTCTCTCTTTTCGGCGTACTTGAAGTCGGCGATCTTCCAGCCTTCGGACGTTTTATAGAGTTTATCGACCACCCCTCTCAGCGTGAAACCGTTGAAAGCGCGCTCGAAGGTCCGCTCGCTGTAACAGGCCTGCGAGTCTTCTATCTCCCTTATAAGCGGGTGGTCCGCCAGTGTTCTGAGCGAGGTGATTATGCTCCCGGCCTCTTCCTCGGGGACCTCGGCCGCCGTTCGCGCCGCTGCCCCTTCCAGGATGCTCGAGAGGCGTCCGTCACGGGTGTTGTCGAGCTTTTCGAGTATGGCGTGGACGTAAATGCCCCTGACGTTCGCCGCCGTCTCTTCCCCCTCTTCCGTCTCGAAGGAGAGTCTCTTCTCGGCGCGCGCTCCGGGCTGCATGGTCGTCGGCGAGACCCTCTTCACGAACTTCCGGTGGCCCGTCGGCGAAAGGTACTCGGCCGGAGGCTCCTCCCAGGAAAGCCGCTTCCCCACTTCCCGGGCTCCGCCCTTTTCCCTCTTTCCTGCCGAAACCTTCTTCACCAGACGGCCCAGGCTTTCGTCCATCCCTCCGGTCTCGGCGTCGAAGAGGCCGTCGATATAGAAGTGCGTCCAGTTGCTGGACTCCTCGTCACCCCGTCTGGCCTTCTTTCTCTCCACGATACCGCCGTCGACGTTCATGACGAGGACCTCCCTCGCCCTCGTCAGGGCGACGTACAGCGTCCTCTTCTCTTCCTCGGCCTGCTTCCTCTCTTCGAGTTTTCTCCACTCTTCCAGCCGGGCGTCGCCGACCTTTTCGCAATAGACCGCGAACTTCCTCGACTGCGAATCGAAGAGCAGTCCCGGGCGGTCCTTTTTCGTATACTCCGTCATCTCGGCCACTATGACGACCGGGAACTCCAGCCCCTTCGACTGGTGCACCGTCATGATCTTGACGCTGTCGCTCTTCTCGTTTTCCAGAGAGGCTTCGCCCTCCTGCGACTCCTCGACGTAGATCGCCACGTTCTTGGAAAACTCCCTCAGGCTCGTCCCTAGCGCGTCCAGCTCTTTGGAGATCTGCAGGAACTTGATAACGTTCGCCACGCGCTGCGCCGGAGCTTTCAGAAGCGACACCTTCGACAGGTAGTCAGTCTCCTCCACGAACGACTCGATCAGCTCCCCGGGAGTTGTGACCATCGAAAGGCGCGAATACCTGTCCAGGGTAGCCTTCAGGTCTGAGAACTCGCCTTCTCCCGCGCACGAGAGTGCCTCCGAGAAGTGGTTGCTGCCGCCTTTGAGCCGCAACGCTTCTTCCAGGGTGCCGCCCCAGGCCGGAGACAGGAAGAAGGCGAGAAAGGCCAGATCGTCGTCGGGATTCCCTATGAACCCGGCCAGCGAGAGCAGACCGGCTATCTCCGGACTCTCGAAGAACTTCCTCGAACCGACCGTATAGTAGGGTATCCCCGCGTCCTCCAGCGCCTGTTCGTATTTCCTGACGTTGGTGAACTTCCTCAGCAGGATCGCGATGTCGCCTGGCCTGACGTTTCTCTTCTCCTCGCGTTTCCCTAAATTGAATTCGAGCTCTTCTTCCAGCAGCACCCCTATGTAGTCCGCAACCGTCGCGCTGTACTCCTTGTCCGCGCTCTCGAGAATCCTCACCCTCTCGCGTCCCCCGCCGTAATCCTTGACGGCCGTTATGTCCTTGACGTAAGTCGAGGCGTACCCCGGCCCCCGTTCGCGTCCCATGACTTTGCCGAAGAAGATATTGTGGAACTTCACTATATCCGGGTGCGACCTGTAGGATGTGTCGAGGGTCTCGGTCGTTTTGCCCCTTCTTCTGAAGTCGGCCTCGGTATCGTTGAAGACCTCGACGTTCGCCCCCCTGAAACGGTATATCGACTGCTTGTCATCGCCCACGTACAGCACCTTCACGTCTCCGGCCTCTCTTATCTTCCCTATAATTTCGGCCTGTAGCTCGTCGGTGTCCTGGAACTCGTCGACGAGGATGTACCTGAACCTGCGGGCATACTCCTTTGCTATCTCCGGATGGTCGTTCAGCATGCGCCTGGTGAGCTCCAGGAGCTGTTCGAAATCGAGCTGGCCGTTCTTCAGGGTCGCCTCTTCGTACTGCCCGTTGATCTGGCCGAAGGCCTCGAAGAAGTCCGCGGTCAGGCGTGCCGACTCCTGCGCCGCTCGGTCGTCCCGCGAGTCGGCTTCGGCCGGCCCGTATATGTACAGGTTGTGCCTCTCCTTGCCGAGGGCCTCTTCCAGTAGCCCGTGGGTGGCGTCCAGACCGAGCGCGTCGGCCAGCGATTCGAGCTTGCCCAGGTTTTTCATGCAGTACCTTCTGAGCGTCCTGTTCTCTATGAGTTTCTTCGTCCCGGTGATTATGGAGAAGCCCGGGTCGATCCCGTAATCGGTGTACAGGAGCGATTCCCTCAGCAGCCTGTCGCAGAAAGAGTGTATCGTAGATATCCAGGCGTCCATTATCCTGTCGCCCAGTCTCTTCCACCTGGCCCGCTCGTCGTCGGTGGCCGCCTCCTGCAACTTTTCCGCGATCTTCCTGGACACCCTCTCTTTCATCTCCTTCGCGGCCTTCTCGGTGAAGGTTATCGCCAGGACGTTGTCGAGGTCGAGCAACGGGTCGTCGCCGAGGATGTCCGTGTACTCCTGCACCAGCCTGTAAGTCTTCCCGGTGCCCGCAGAGGCCGAGATGAACGTGTCACCTTTCATTCGAGAGCACCCCCCTGTTTCTCCATTCGAGCATCCCGCAAAGCTTATCGTAGGCGCAGTTGAAGCAGTTGGGCTTCTTTCCCTTCCAGTCGGTCATGGAGAAGTCTCCGGCATCGATGGCGGCCACGATGTTCCGTATCGCATTCACGAGCTCTTCGTCAGTTATCGTGCCCTTTTTTTCCGTCTCGCAGATCGTGAAGCCGACACTGCCGCCGAAGACCCACTTCCTGCCGCCCTGATCCCACTTCACGGTAAAAGGTTTAGTTTTATTCTTGCCCTTGATCAGCCTGAACTCACCCGCGCCGACTCTCTTCTCGCCCCTGTGCGCCTGCTCGACGGCCATGGAATACAGGACGAGCTGCTCCGGGTGGGCCGAAGACGTGTTCTTTCCGCTCTTGTAGTCTATTACGAAGAGCGTGCCGTCGTCGTTATTCACGTCTACCCTGTCGACGAAGCCCCTCATGCAGAGCCCGGGCAGCTCGAGCGGCGACACATCGCCGAAGCCGAAGGCGAGCTCTGTCTGCTCTGTCCTCATGTTCAGCTCGAGCGTCCTCTCTCTGTCGAAGGCGATGTATTCGCTCAGGATGCCTCCCATCTGCTTTTTGCGGAGCCTGAAGAGGCTCTCGTTTTCGCTGCTGGAGTACCTGCGCAACTGTCCGTCGAGGATCGTGTCTATCTCTGCGGCGTTTTGCGGCAGTTTGCTGAGCACGGCGTGAAAGACGCTGCCCGAGTTCATATGGGAGAGCTCCAGTAGCTCTTCAATCACTTCTTCGATCTTCAGCACGTTGCTCAGAAAATACTTGAACTTGCAGCCGCAGTACTGGCTGATCCTCGAAAAGCTCACGCACCGCCTCTCCCCGTCTTCCTGCCCGTCGTTCCTCGCGACGTTGTAGTAGAATGGGCGGGGCACTCTGCGGAGGTTCTCTTCGAGCCGCCTCATATGATCGGAAGTTGCGTTGGCGTCCCACGTTTCGCGGTCCAGCGCGAATATCCGCGCGACGGACAGCTTGAAATCTCCCCGGCTCATCGCCCGGGCGGGCGATCCTATAAGGTCGGACCTCTTCCCGCCGTCCCTGCCGTGGACCAGCGTTCCCGACTTGCCCGCGGCGTCCAGCAACGACTGCGTGTACGGCGAGGCCAGCAGCGAGTCCCCGTCGATCGTCGAGGTGGAGAAGGTGAAGATAGCCCTCTCCTGCGCGGCGGCCACCGCGAGGAAGAGACCGAGTCTCTGGCGGTTCTCCTGTATGTTCAGTATGTCTTTGGCGACGGGCCTCGAGTACTGCGCCTTTGAATAAAGCGGGTTCAAGCCCGTGACGGGATAATTTCCGTCGTTGAAGCCCATGAAGAACTTATATTTGGCTTCAATGTTCCTCGAATCGACCAGCGAGACGACTCTCGCGCCGCCTCCCATGTTTCTCTCACTGAGAAGTCCGTCGCTGTTAAGGAATGCCAGGAGCGAGCGGTGGTAGAAGGCGGGAGAGCACTCTTCGATCCCGGCCAGCCTCAGCTGCCTGTTGTGGTCGGGCAGCGCCTTCTGCAGGAAACGTACGCACAGCTCCAGAGACTCCCCGGCCGGAGCAGGCATGTCCGGGCTTTCCGACAGATCTTCGAGGCCGAGCTGCTTCCACCAGACGGAAAACAGCCCTGAAAGCTTCTGGAGCGAGATCGCCCTTTCAGTACCGAGCGGCTCGAGAAACGAGAAGATCTTCTTCACCGCGGGCAGCATCTTTTCGGCGACAAAGACGGCCTGGTCCCCGGTCTCCGTGATAAGCGAGCTCAGCGAGAAATCGTCTCCCTCGTCGTTCTGCTCTTCGAGCCTCCTGCGCTTGCCCTGGAGAAAGCCTTTGTACGACTCGAGGTTTTTGGTCCAGAATTCGCCCGCTTCGGCCGCGCTCTCCTGAGTGCCACTGTACAGCAAACCGACCGCGGAAGCTATCTTCTCGAACATGACGGCGTTGACCCGCCTGCCGGGCCCGGGGTTTCCGTAGCCGGCATCGACCATCTCGATAACCTTCTGCGGTTCGAAGGAGGCGGAGACGACCTCGAAAGGGAGGAGGAGATGCCGGACGCTCCTGGACTGCAGGAGCGAGACGGGCCAGCGGCTGACGCAGGGGATGTCGAAATCCGCGAGCCTCTTCTTAAGCACGCCCAGGTAATCGTCCCCCGGCACGACTATCTCGAAACTCTCCGGCGTCTCGCCCTTTTCCACGATAAGCCGCTTTATCTGCCTGGAAACGTAATCGACCTCGCCGTACAGATCGTTGCACTCGACTACCGAGAGCCCTTCGACCTCCGCGCCTGCGGGTTGCGCCACGTCGCGGAAGAGCGAGTCCTTCACGGCTGCGAGGGGGCCGTCGTAGCCGTCCTCGAGATCGATGGTCTCGCACTCTCTGCCCTTGAAAAGCCCGTGGAGCGTACCGGCTTCCCGGAAGAGCCCGCGCCTGTCGGGGTCGGACGGGACCGTGAGATATACGCTCTCGAAGCTCTCCATGAATTTCGCCACGAAGGCCGCCATCGCGGGCGACAGGTCGTTGAAACCGTCTATGAACAGGACTGTCCCGTAGCTCCCCGGCTCTATTTTGTCGGCGTTTTCGGCGACGATCGCGAAGGCGTCGCACATATCGAAAAAGCGCCGCTCTTGAAACCTCTTTCTCAAGCCTTCATAGACTTCCAGGAGGATCTGGGGTACGGCGTCTTTCTTGCCGAAAGCGAGTTCCAGATCGCCCATGTTCTCCTTCAGGACATTGACGGCCTCGCGGAAGTAGCCAACGGTGCGGGCCGAGGGCACGTACCCTTTCAACTCCTGAACGACCGCCGACAGCTCCATCCTGCAGACGCCCTCCGGGACCTGCCTCAGCTCGCCGGCAAGAAGCGAGGCCAGCTGCCTCGCGAGCGACCAGACAGGCACGAACCTGTCGGAAAGGAGCGAATAGCCCCTCCCGAGCAACTCCTGGCGGACGGACTCCGTGAAGGAAGCGGTGGGACCGAGAAGAAAGTAAGAAAAGGGGTCTAGCCTGTGAAGCTCCTCCAGCCTGTCGATAATGAAGCCAGTTCTCCCGCGCGCGGTCTTTCCCCTGACGACGAATCCTTTCATGACCGACCTCCCGATTGAAAAGATCTACGATAGTACGCCAAATAGGCTCGCTAACCAGAAGGACCCGTTGATTGAATCCCTTCTGTGCCTGGCAGAGCATGCGATCCTGTTCTGCCCGTTCCCCCTCGCGAGTCATACCGCCTTATCTGCGGACTGTGCTATCTTCTCATGGCCTTTTATCTGTATTTATCACGTCTTTGTTTTATCAAGGATTGTGAGAATAGAAAAAAAGAGTCTGTTGATTATTCTTCGCTTTCGCTTACTTGGGATCAAGCTCACTATGAAAAGGTAAATGCAACAAACTGTCTCAGCTCTGAATAACGTCTGATAAGCCTCTTTCGTATTACACCTCCCAGTATATCTTTGTGAGGAGTCACTTTTTGATAAATCGGATCACATCATGACTTTCTCTAAAAGCGTCTGATACGAATCTACTACATCATATTTGACAGAATCGTTGCTTATGGCTCTGAAATGCTCTCTCGCACAGTTTATCTTTAGTTGTTCGATCTCTCTTAGCTGCAGGGTTGATAACGATCCCTTTGTCTCCGCGACGAAATAGATGTGTTTCACTTTTCCTTCATTGAAGGCGATAGCCCAATCGGGATTGTATTTACCAACCGGTGTGTTTATATAGAATCCGCCCGGGAGCTTCACATATACCGCCACTTCATTCTGCCTGTCCAATTCGACAGCGAAGTTCTTCTCGTTCTCTGAATCGTAGATCAGGTAGTCGTATAGGTGCTTGTCTGTCTGAATGGCATTTTTACCGAGTTTACCCTTTAGAGACGCGTCGGTGAAGATGTCCATCGAATAAGCTTCCTGGAGTTTGTTGTAAGTTATGTGCTCGATTATGACCGTCGCCTTCTGTTCGTTTATTATATTCGAGGTCTTTATGATAAACTCTTCCGGGTTTTTGGCGAACAAATCGAACTTCTCTTTGTCGATTCTCCCTAGTATATCTGCAACTGCATTTCTTGTTAGTCCCGTTTCAGTAACGACCTTTCCGATGAGGTCATACTTTACCTGTGTGCTTACAGAGGGTTCTGCAACGATATTCTCAGCATGGACGTTAGCAAAGGCCTCTCCTGCCTCCAGGGCTTCCCTTCCTTCTATTTCTCCCATCTCTCCCTGTTCAACTCTGTAATATATCTGGGAAACGTTCAGGCTATTATTTATAGCTTCTATGGAGTTTTTAACGAGTTCATCAGTATCGAAATTTACCACATAGGCCGATTTTGAGTTTATCCTGTTCCACAGTTCCTTGAACTCTTTCATCTGAAGCTTTTCTTCATTGACTCTGGGTTCCACGTTGTTGCTTCTCGCGTCTTCCGGAGCAAGTGCTTTCGGATCATAAACGGAACTCACTATGTTAATGATATCTGCCTTGTAGGGCTCAAATTCCTCTGAGACAACGAATTTGCCTGAGTTAACATCCTCGTGGTATTTATCAGTTGGCAAGTTATGTTCATCTATGTAGTCGTTCTTGATGAGTGAATGGATAATCTTGTTTGCAACAGTTTGATCGATTTCCAGTACCTTTGTGCCACTACTGTCGGTGATAACTCTATTCACAAACAGCTTAGCTGTCACTTCCTTTGGCCTATAAGCAATAACTTCAGCGATTTCAGTTTGGAGTTGTCTCGCAAAACTGTCGTAGCTTTCATTAGCGACTACCGTGAGTATATTTACATTATGGACGTTGCCCCCGAGAGAGTTACTATCCATTCTCTCTCCATTGTTGTTCACGCATAGTCTTAGACCACGGCCTACTTCCTGGCGCTTTCGAACATCAGAACTACTCTGTTTGAGTGTGCATATCTGAAAGACGTTTGGATTGTCCCAGCCTTCGCGAAGCGCGGAGTGAGAAAAGATGAACCTAACGGGTTCGTCTAAACTGAGTAGCCTTTCCTTGTCCTTCATTATAAGGTCGTAGGCGTCTGAATCATCGGACGTATTTTCTTTTCTATCGTTGATTTTGCTGTTAGTGATGCGATTGCTTCTCTTGTCTATGGAGAAGTATCCTGCGTGAGTTTCTTCAGCAGCAATACCTTCCAGATACTTGCTGTAATTCTCTTCGCCGAATTCCAGCTGCAAATTCTCGAAAGCGGCTTTGTACTCCTCTTCGAATATATCCGCATACTCTCCGTTGAAGGCTGTTCCAGCAGCATCATACTGCTTGTACTTAGCCACTTCATCTATGAAGAATAGTGACAGAACTTTTATTCCTTCTCTGAAGAGTTTTCGCTCTCGTTCTAAATGGGATTTTATCGTTTCTCTTATCTGTATCCGTCTCAAATGGTCTTCGTTGGCGAGTCCTTTAACGTCTCCGGCAGATATAACAACGCCATTTGTGAACTTGACCGTGTTAGTAAGGGCATTGATTTCGGACACTGTATAGCCACGGTACTCTTCGAGACCACCGGACAGCTCATGCAGGTTGTGTCTTTCTTCAACATTTCTCGAGACCTTTCTCAACCCGTTAGCTCCTCTCGTTTCGAACTCGAGTGTTGCTGTTGGAGCTTTGTTAGGGAATACGTTTATCTTCTCGAGATACAGATAACCCTCCGTTCCGGTGGTGCCTGAAACTGTAATTCCCTTTACAGAAATCTTCTTGACGAGCTTCTTGTTATACGCTTCCATAGCGTCTAGCCGATAAACCAGGTTATACTCCTTCTTATGTGTTGCTGAATAGCGCAAGGTCATCAGAGGGTTGAAGTCTTTAAGCTTCTCGGCAGTGGCAGCACCTTCTACTGATTGAGGTTCATCGATTATAAGAATGGGATTTGTGGCGGCTATGACATCAATAGGGCGGCGCGATCGAAAGCTGTCTAGTTTCATTGTGATGCGTCTTGCCGCTTCACCTCTTGCGTTGAAGGCTTGAGAGTTGATAATCATAACGTTTATTGCGCTATCGCTGGCAAAATGTTCAATTCTCGTCAGATCACTAGAGTTATAGATGAAGTAGCGTATCTTCTTGTTGTATTCTTCTACAAAATGCTCTTTCGTAATCTCGAAGGATTTGAATACCCCTTCTCTTATAGCCACTGAAGGCACAACAACTATGAATTTACACCAGCCGTATCGCTTGTTCAGCTCGTAGATAGTCTTTATGTACGTGTAGGTTTTACCGACACCCGTTTCCATTTCAATTGTGAGGTTGTATTTGCCGTCTAGTTTTTCAGAAGGCCTTATCTGATTTCTCTTCTGAACTTCTCTGAGGTTGTTTAGAATCACTTTGTCGGATATTACTATCTTCGCATTATTGTACCCGGTGTAATCCTGCTCGGCGAACATTGCCCTCTGCACATCATCTGAAAGACCGCTATCTACTATATAAGTTGGAGAAGCGAAGGGTTGCCCGGCGAAGACGTCACATACTGCCATCGCGGCATCTTCTTGAAACTTCTGGTGCTTGAATTTCAGCTTCAAACCCCGTCACCCCCTTATATGACCTTAACTGAAGTATTCGGAGCGAGAAGCTTGAAGATTTCCTCTACGTTTATCTTGTCTGAACTGCTGGCAAATGAGCTGTCTCTGAAGACCGCTCTTAGGGGCTGTCGTTTTGCGATTTCCCTTACAACTGCTTCGGAAATGTTTTCAGCGAAGCACGCTATTAGAGAATCGTTATCTACTATGTGAATCTTTATACCGTCTATCTCTTCTATTTCGTGTTTCATCGATAGAGGAAGACCCCATTCGAGAAGAACGCCGTAAAGCAGGTCCAGATCGGTTCTGTCATCTTTTATGTTCGAAATCTGGTCTGTAAGCGTCTTTTGTGTATATTCGGAAGGTGCGTAGAAGACATCTTTCATATTTGTTGAATCGACTTTTAGAACTCTAAATCCAATATCCACAGGTTTCTTAGGCTCTTCTCCCAGCTTCAGCTGTCTGTTGCTTTCTTCGATCTCTTTGTTTATCTTGTCTCCCGCGCGGCGGATTCTTTCTTTTCCGATCTCGCAGATGTTCTTGTATCCTGCCTTAAACGCTTCGCTTTTCTCGTCGCATGGCTCGGGAAGCTGAACCATAATGAACTTTCGATTGCCTCCGTCTTCTGCATTGAGCTGCATTACGGCATGGGCAGTGGTGGCGGAACCGGAGAAGAAATCGAGAATCATTGCATCTTTTGTAGCATAAGTCACAGCACGTATCAAGTAGTTTAATAATTTAACAGGTTTTGGATTATCAAATAAATCAGCCCCAAATAACGCTACTAATTGCTGAGTAGCATCTTCGTTCGTCTCCATTTGATAATGAATAGGACTAAGAACATTTTTCATTTTCTTTATTTCTCCGCCTACTTTAATATGATTAGGACGGAAAGGTACCTTACTAATGACAATTTCCTCTGAGTTTTTAACAATAGCATCCAGTTTTGCTTGTGAGTAACGCCACTCACCTTCCAACCTAAAACTATTCACATTATATCCGCCATCTATCTGAACAGTGTCCAAAAGCTGTGTTACAATAGCTCCTTCAGACATATCCTGCGGCTCTACGATACCATCTGGCATATTGAATTTCACATATCTTGCCGGAAAAGTAAGTGTCGCCAATCCATTACCAGCATTGTTAAATGGATATTTTTTCCTTTCTGTTGTTGTTTCAACTGAAAAAGGATGAGAAGCCAATGAGTTCTTAACATAGCACAAAATATAATCATTCAATTTACCCACATTCTTATGCAGAAATGATGGTTTCTTCTTTTTTTCCCAGGCAAACTCAGTTACGAAATTAGATTCTCCAAAAATCTCATCACAGATCTTTCTCAGGTTATGAACCTCATTATCATCAATGCTAATGAATATCACACCGTCTTCAGTGAGCAAACTTCGAGCAAGTTTTAGTCTTGGATACATCATACTGCACCAGTCGCTGTGGAATCTGCCATTTGTTTCCGTGTTTTGAAAAAGGTGGTTGCCTACTTCGTCGTACATTCCAATCTGTTCTTCGTACTCCTTCTTGTCCATAATAAACTTGTCTTTGTATATGAAGTCCTTTCCGGTGTTATAAGGCGGATCTATGTAGATCATCTTCACACTGTTCAGGTAGCTCTCCTGAAGAAGCTTCAGCACATCGAGATTGTCGCCTTCTATG
>MPOY01000488.1 GCA_001896715.1 Methanoculleus sp. EBM-46 | reverse complement strand
GCTCTTCCAGGCGCTTAGCAGGGGAGACGTCGACTTTACGACGACCGGATGGCTCCCGCACACCCATGCGCACTACTGGGAGCAGTACGGCAGCCGGATCGATTACGTCAACGAGAACATCCCCGGAGCGGCACGTATCGGGCTCGTCGTCCCGGCCTACGTGACCATCGACTCTATCGAGGAGATGAACGGCGTTGCAGACCGGTTCGGCGGCAGGATCGTCGGCATAGAACCCGGAGCCGGGGTCATGGCCCGGACCGAGCAGGCCATAGAGGAGTACGGCCTCGACTACGCGCTGGTTGCAAGCAGCAGTGCCGGCATGGCCGCTGAGTTGCGCACCGCGATCAGCAACGAACAGTGGGTCGCGGTGACAGGATGGTCGCCGCACTGGAAGTTCGGCCGCTACGACCTCAAGTTCCTCGACGACCCGAAGGGAGCCTACGGCGGGGCCGAAGATATCGTGACCCTCGCGCGGCAGGGTCTTGCTGCCGATGATCCGGAAGCCTACGGCATCCTGAGCCGGTTCGAGTGGACGGGCGAGGATATTGCCTCGGTGATGACCGATATCGAGGGCGGCATGCCCGAAGGAGAGGCCGCGAAGAAGTGGATCGATGCCAACCGCGACAGGGTCGATGCCTGGCTTGGAAAAGCATAACCCTCTCTCTTTTCACCCCGGTCCGGAGGAGGGTGATACCCCCCTGATCACGCCAGCCCGTGGTAGTGCCCGAGCGGCTCGAGGGTGATCTCCTCGCGCTGGATGGCATCGATCGCCATCGCAGCGGCCCGTGCAGCCTGGAGCGTCGTGATGTAGGGGATGCCGTAATCGACGGCGGCCCGCATGATCTGGATATGGTCCTGCCGGGAGGCCTTATCCGCCGGGGTGTTGATGATCAGCCGTATTCCACCGGAACGCATGATGTCGATGACGTTTGGAGAACCCTCCTGGACCTTCCGCACGAGGTTTGCCTCGACGCCGTTCTGGGTGAGGAAGTCGACCGTCCCGCTCGTGCCGTAGAGGGAGAGGCCGAGTTCCCGGAGCTTCCTCGCGATCGGCAGGATCTCTTCTTTCTGCTCGTCCGTCACCGATATGAATATGTTTCCTGCCGTCGGCAGGGTGTTCTCCGCGGCGGTGCTCGCCTTGTAGTAGGCGCGGCCGAAGTCGTAATCGATCCCCATCACCTCGCCGGTGCTCTTCATCTCGGGACCGAGCACGGTGTCGACGCCGGGGAGTTTGTTGAAGGGGAGGAGAACCTCCTTCACCGCGACGTACTTGATCGCGGGCTCGACGATGCCCATATCGGCAAGCTTTCTCCCCACCATCACCTTCGCCGCTATCTTTGCAAGCGCAATCCCCGTCGCCTTCGCGACGAACGGCACCGTCCGGCTCGCGCGCGGATTTGCTTCGAGCACGTAGACGACGTCGTCCTGGACGGCATACTGGATGTTGATCAGGCCGACGACGCCAAGGCCGAGGGCGAGCCTCTTCGTGTAGTCGCGCACCCGCGCGATCACCGAGGGCGAGAGAGACTGCGGCGGGATGACGCAGGCCGAGTCGCCGGAGTGGACGCCGGCCCACTCGATATGCTCCATGATGCCGCCGATCAGGACATCCGTCCCGTCAGAGACCGCATCGACGTCGATCTCGACGGCGCTCCGGAGGAAGGAGTCGATCAGGACCGGGTGCTTCCGGCTCACGCGGACGGCCTCCGTGATGTAACTCTCAAGCTCGACCTCGTCGTGGACGAGCTCCATCGCCCGCCCGCCGAGGACGTAGGACGGCCGGACCAGGACCGGGTAGCCGATCGCCCGGGCCATCGTTCGCGCCTCCTCCTCCGAGTGAGCGGAGCTGTTTGCCGGGCTCGGTATGCCGAGCCGGGCAAGGAGCCGGCTGAACCGGTCGCGGTCTTCCGCGACATCCATGGCGTCGGGCGACGTGCCGAGGATCTTCGTCGGAAGGCCGAGGCGCCGGATCTCGGCCTCGAGCGGCACGGCCAGGTTCACCGAGTTCTGGCCGCCGAACTGGACCATGACGCCGTAGTAGTCGTCCTTCTTGAGGATGTTCATGACATCTTCAAGTTGCATCGGCTCAAAGAAGAGCCGGTCGGACGTGTCGGCGTCGGTCGAGACGGTTTCCGGGTTATTGTTGATGATATGGACCTCTATTCCTTCCTCCTCGCGGAGCGCCATCACCGCGTGGACGGTGCAGTAGTCGAACTCGATCCCCTGGCCGATCCGGATCGGCCCCGAACCGAGTATCAGGATCTTCTTGGCACCGTTCCGGGTGAGTTCGCACTCCTCCTCCCAGGTCGAGTAGAAGTAGGGCGTGGTGGCCGGGAACTCAGCGGCGCAGGTATCCACCATCTTGTAGGTCGGCGCCCCGGAAAGAGCCGCGATATCGTCGGCCGTCTTCCCGGTAAGAGCCTGCAGTTCTTCGTCCGAGAACCCGTAGCGCCTGGCAGCCCGTATATCCCCAGGATTACAGGCGGTTCCGAGCCTCCGCTCGAGGTCCACGATGTTCTTGATCTTCTCAAGGAAGAACGGCGCGATGGAGGTGAGGTCGGCGACCTCCCTGACCGTGAACCCCTCCCGGAAGGCGTCGAAGAGGCACCCGAACCGCTCGTCGGTCGGGGCCGTGAGGGTCATCCGGATCTCGTTTGGGTTCGTGTGCCGCCGCATATCGGTATCGAGCGACCGGAGCGCCTTCTTGAACGCCTCCTCGACCGTCCGGCCGATAGCCATCACCTCGCCGGTGCTCTTCATCGCCGTGGTGAGCATCCGGTCCGCGGACTTGAACTTGTCAAACGGCCACCGGGGCACTTTCGCGACGACGTAGTCGATGGCGGGCTCAAACGATACGGGGGTGATGCCGGTCACGGGATTCACGATCTCGTCGAGGCGGAGCCCTATGGCGATCTTTGCCGCCACCCGGGCGATCGGGTAGCCGGTCGCCTTGGATGCGAGCGCGGAGGAGCGGGAGACCCGGGGGTTCACCTCGATGACCCGGTAGTCGCCGTCTTTGTAGGCGAACTGGATGTTGCACCCGCCCTGGACGTCGAGGGCCCGGATGATCTTCATCGCAGCATTCCGGAGCCTCTGGTACTCGTCATCCCGCAGGGTGAGGATGGGCGCAACGACGACGCTCTCGCCGGTATGGACGCCTACCGGGTCGACGTTCTCCATGCCGCAGACGATGATGCAGGTATCGGCTGCATCCCGCATCACCTCGAACTCGATCTCCTTCCACCCGGCGACGCTCTCCTCCACCAGCACCTGGTGGATCCGGGAGCGCATAAGCCCGATCTCGATAATCCGACGCATATCGTCCAGCGTATGCGCAACACCGCCGCCTGAGCCGCCGAGGGTGTAGGCAGGCCTGATGATCGCCGGGAGACCGATATACTGGATGGCCTCGTCGATCTGCTTTGTGCTCCCGAGTATCATGCTCCGGGGGACGGGCTCCCCGATAGCGTTCATCAGGTCGCGGAACTGCTCGCGGTCTTCTCCCCGGTAGATCGCCTCAAGCGGCGTCCCGAGGATCTCCACGCCCATAAGTGCGCCCATCTCCGCGAGTTCCACCGTCATGTTGAGGCCGGTCTGGCCGCCCATGCCGCTCAGGATACCGTCCGGTCTCTCTTTTTCGATGATCTTTGCTACGATATCGGCCTTCAGGGGCTCGATATAGATGACGTCCGCCGTATCGGGGTCGGTCTGGATCGTCGCGGGATTAGAGTTCACGAGGACGACACTGACCCCCTCCTCCCGGAGCGCCCGGCAGGCCTGCGACCCGGAGAAGTCGAACTCGGCCGCCTGCCCAATCTGGATGGGCCCTGAACCGATGATGAGGACTTTCTTGATCTGGGATTTGCGCGGCATTACGGTATCCCCCTGTATACGCGGTCAATGAACTGTATGTCCGGGTGGAACTGGACGCAGGTGATGGCGAGGTCTTTATCCTCGAACCCTTCGACCGTGCCGTCGTTCACGTTCCGGTACGAGACGGTGCATCCCCCGGGCAGGGTCTCTCCGTCCACTGCAAAACCGTGGTTCTGGGTGGTGATGGATATGCTCCCGTCCCGGTAACGGACCGGCTGGTTTGCCCCCCGGTGACCGAACTTCATCCGGTAAGTCCCGGCACCGAGCGCGAGAGCGGCCACCTGGGTGCCCATGCCGATGCCGATGACCGGCATCGTGCCGACGACCTCCCGGGCGCACCGGATGGCGTCGGCCGCCTTCCCCGGATCGCCGGGGCCGTTCGTTATGAGGAGCGCATCGGGCTCCGCCGCCATGATATCGCCGGGCGTGGCGGTGTGCGGGAAGACGCGGATATCGGCGCCGGAGCGGCTGAGGCCGGTAAGGATACTCCGTTTCACACCGAGGTCGATGACGGCGACCCGTTTCCCGGCGCCGGCGATACGGTACGGCGCAGGGCAGGAGACGCTCCCGATGAGGTCGGCATCACCTGCCGGGGGAGAGACCCGGGCGCACCGGACAGCCTCCTCTCCGTCATCGCTGCCGACGATGAGCGATGCGCGGAGCGTGCCGACCGTCCTGGTCTTTACCGTCAGTCTGCGGGTATCGACGCCCGATATACCGAGGAGGCCGTTCTCCCTGAAAAACTCTGCAACCGATGGCTGCATGGCGGGCACGCAGGCGATCTCGCGCACAACGCAGCCCCGTGCATGAACACGCGGGCTCTCGAAGTTCTCCCGGTCCACACCATAGTTCCCGATGAGAGGATACGTGAACATCAGTAGCTGCCCGGCATACCCGGGGTCCGTCAACGCCTCCATGTAACCGGTCATCTGCGTGGTAAAGACGAGTTCACCGGAACATATCCCTTCAACGCCAAAGCCGTTCCCTGCAACAAATGTTCCATCTTCAAGACCCAGGACCGCCTTCATGAATTACCATATCATGTGGAACGGATTCCTTAATAACCGTGGTGACGAATCGGATGTGTTCTCCGGAAATCCCGCAGGAAACCCGGAAATGGGGGTTTTTATCGCCCGGAATACCGGGGCCGGGACCATAGGGGGCGGCGCGCGATGAGCGGGGGTACAATAGAGAAGATTCGCGCGGTCGAGACGCCGGAGGGGACGTTCACCATCCGGCTCATCCATGACGACCTCGAGAGCATCTATCCGGGCATGGTTCGGTATACCGTCGATATCCTCTGCGGCAAAGAACCGGTCGCCACCTACGCCGTCAACTCCTACGAGGTCCCTCCCGGGTCTCTCGTCGATACCCGGGAGGCGGCGGAGGTCCTCTTTTCACGGGTCGCGCACGATGTGGCGTCCCGTCCTCATACCTACGTCCGCCCCCGCCACCTCACGCGCCCACTCCCCGGCAGCGGCGCCTGTGACGTCGTCATACTGCAGGGGAGCCCGCGCCAGTTCGGGAACTCCGCCCGGATCGCGTCGTGGTGCAGCGACGAGGCCGCGCGGGCGGGTTTCTCCTCCCGGGTCTTCTTCCTGCACGAGCTCGACATCCGCCCGTGCATCGGGTGTTATGCCTGCTACAACTTCGGTTACTGCCCGATCGACGACGATATGCCCGGGATCGTCCGGGCTCTCGAGTCCGCGTCGGTCATCGTCGTCTGCACGCCGGTCTACACCGGCACCGTGCCGGCCGGCCTGAAGGCCGTGATCGATCGCTGCCAGTGGCTCCATGCCCGGGAGAAGGTGCTGGGGAGGGAGGTGCACGCCAGGGGCCTGCTCGTCGCCGTCGCGGGGCAGCGGGGGAGCGAGCCGTTTGTCTGTATAACCCGCGTGGTCGGCATGTTCATGGGGAACCTGGGCATCCGCCCGGCCGCCCCGGTGCTGATCGACGATCTCGACCGGGCCCGGGACGTCGGGAAGGTCGAGGGGGCGGAAGACGATGTCCGGGCGGCGTTGCGCGCGCTGCTCGCTCCCCGGGACGAAGGGTAATATACCCCTGCCCACCCACCGATGATGCATGGCAGAAGTGACTGTCGAGATTGTCGGGTTCATGGAATCCGAATGCGGCCCGTTTCCCTGTGACGAGACGAGATCCTGCGGCCTTGAGGCATGTTACCCGTCAAACAGCCTGATAGACGCCATCAGCGCCCTGCGCGACGAGCTCCTCGCCCAATACGCGGATAGGGTCGAAGTGAAGATGACACTGCTCGATGAGGGGATGCCCGACCATATCAGGAAGATCATAGAGGAGCGTCATCCGCCTATACCGATCGTCCTCGTCAACGGGCGGCTTACGTCGATCGGGAGGGTCTCGCTCGACCTGATAAAAGAAGAGATTGAGTATGCGCTTGAAGAGACCTAAAACATCTTCTTTAACTCTCCCGTCTCAAGATCGAAGTACAGGCCGTGGAGGCGGACCCGCCCTCCTTTTTCCGCAGCCATGACCGGGGGGTAGGTGCGGAGGTGCTCAAGCTGCAGGCCGACGTTCTCGATCTCGATGAGCCGCAACCGGGTCTTCTCTTCTTCGGGGGTTTTCGGCATCTGGATCCTGTCGTCGACACGGCGTTTTGCTTCTCTTGCGTTGTTGAGCCAGAGCGGGATGTAGGCGTCTTTGCCCTCGTGATCGAGCCCCTTGATGGCGCCGCAGTCCGAGTGTCCGCAGATGACGATATCCCCGACCTCGAGGTGGTTGATTGCGTACTCAAGCACGGTCGCGAAGTTCCAGTCGTGGACCGGGACGATGTTGCCTATGTTGCGCTGGACAAAGAGTTCCCCGGCCTTGGAGCCGGTGATGCGTTCCGGGTCGACGCGTGAGTCCGAGCACCCTATCCAGAGAACCGTCGGGTGCTGGCCAGATACCAGCGAACCGTAATGTTCAGGCGCTTTGACAAAATCTCTTTCTAGAAACCGTTTGTTACCCTCAAGAAACTTATCTATCATTCGTGATGCTCCGTAGACGATAGGGGCGGCCATCCTGATGGGTGCGCCTCCAAAAATGGGATTGTCCCCCAGTCTTAAAAAGATATATACCTGGAAGTTGCGGCGAGAGGCGCGGTGCGGAATCCGGATAGAAAGGGGGATTCCAGGTTCGGATGATGCCCTAAAGAGCAGATCGGCCCAGGATATCGACGATCGGATCGGGGTACGGAGAACCATGTACATCAGGGCACTGAACAGTGCATGGTCGACAATTCGGGGTTGTTTATAACGGATTGTCATCCGTCGAATCGCAATACCGCCGGGGTATATGCGCTCCCGCCAGGGGAGGGAGATCCCTGCAGGATACCGTTATGCGACGGGATCAGAAGAAACCCTGCGCCCATCGGGCGCGGGAATCCTCCTCCCCGAAAAAAGGGTTACCTCTGGACGGCACCGAGGTTCGCCTGCTCGACGGTTCGCGCGTACCGGGCGAGAACGCCCGTAAGCCGGCGCTCCGGGGGTTTCCAGGCCCGCCTCCGCTCTTCCAGGGTTCCGGGATCGACCAGGAGGTCAAGGCTCTTTGCGTAGAGGTCGATAGCGACCGCATCTCCGTCCTCAAGGAGGGCGATCGGTCCGCCGACCGCGGCCTCGGGGGCGACGTGCCCGATGCACGGTCCCCGGGTGCCGCCCGAGAAGCGGCCGTCGGTCACCAGGGCGACCCGGGCGTAACCGAGCCCCATCAGGGCGGACGTCGGGGCGAGCATCTCGGGCATCCCCGGCCCACCCCGGGGTCCTTCGTAGCGGATCACGACGACGTCGCCTTCCACTATATCGCGGTGGAGGATCGCCTCCATCGCCGCCGTTTCGCCGTCAAAGACCCGGGCCGGCCCCCGGTGCCGCCACATCGCCGCCGGGACGGCGGCGCATTTGACGACCGCGCCGTCGGGGGCAAGCGTTCCCCGCACGACCTTCAGGCCGCCGGCAGGGCTGACCGGGGCATCGCTCGTCCGGATCACGTCCGGGTCGGCGACCCGGGCAGTCTTCGCGATATCGAGGATTGAGCGGCCCGAGACCGTCGGGGCGTCGTCGAGGTGGCCCGCAAGCATGGCAAGGACCGCAGGTATGCCTCCCGCCCGGTAGAGGGTGAGCATCGAGTGCGGGCCGCCGGGCTGCATGTGGCAGATGTGGGGGGTCTCCTCGCCGATGGTGTTGAACGTCTCAAGGTCGAGGGGGACGCCTGCCTCGCGGGCGATGGCCATCAGGTGGAGGACCGTGTTCGACGATCCCCCGAGCGCCATATCCACTCGTATCGCGTTTGCAAGGCTTGCCGGCGAGACGATATCCCGCGGGCGGATGCCCTCCCG
>MPOY01000560.1 GCA_001896715.1 Methanoculleus sp. EBM-46 | reverse complement strand
TTCATGGACCTGATGGGGAAGAGAGATGTCGAGGCAACCGTCATCGGGACGTTCACCGATACCGGAAGGTGCGTCGTGGAGTACGACGGCACGACCGTCATGGATATCGACCTTGACTTCCTCCACGACGGCCTGCCGGAGAAGCACCTTCTGACATTGCCCGTGGAGACGGCATATCCCGAGCCCGACTTCCCCTGCCCCGACCGGCTCGACGACCTCCTCCTTGCCATGCTCGCACGAAAGAACATATGCTCAAAAGAGTTCATATCGACCCGGTATGACCATACCGTCCAGGGAGGGCACGTTCTCGGCCCCGTACAGGGGAGCGGGCGGGTCCAGACCGCTGCCACCCTGACAAAGGTCGTCCCCGGCTCGATGAAGGGTGTCGGGCTCTCGCAAGGCATCTTCCCGACGTACTCGGAGCTCGACCCCTACCGCATGGCGATTGCCGCGATCGATCTGGCGATCCGGGGCCTGATCGCGATAGGTATACCGCTCGATGCCATCGCACTCCTCGACAACTTCTGCTGGTGCTCCTCCGACGAGCCGGAGAGGCTCTGGCAGCTCAAACAGGCTGCGTTCGGATGCCGTGACGGTGCGATCGCGTTCGCGACACCGTACATATCGGGAAAAGACAGCATGTATAACGATTTCTCCGGGTTCGACGCGGACTCTCGCCCCGTGAAGGTATCCGTACCCCCGACGCTCCTCATCACATCGATAGGCATCCACCCCGACGTTACCACCGCGGTATCGATGGATGCGAAGTTCGAGGGCGACCTCGCCTACGTCGTGGGGGAGACCGGGGAGGAACTCGGCGGGTCGGAGTACCTCGCCCACATCGGCATCGAGGGCGGCGTGGTCCCATCCCTCGATATGGAGGCAGCAAAGGCGCGCTACGAGAAGATGACCGGCGCAATCGCAAAAGGGCTTATAGCGTCCGCTTTCCCGGTGGCGCACGGGGGGCTGCTCATCGCCCTTGCAAAGGTCGCTATCGCCGGACGGGTCGGCATGGATCTCACCATACCCGGCGGGATGCGCCCGGACCGCTACCTCTTCTCGGAGTCGCCCGGCCGGTTCGTCGTCACGGTCGCTCCGGGTGACCGGGAAGCGTTCGAGGAAGTCTTCGGCGACGATGCGCACCTCCTCGGCCGCGCCGGCGGCACGGCCTTCCGGGTATCGGCAGGAGAGACCCTGATCGAGCAACCGATCAGAGCGATGAAAACAGCATACAAAGCGCCCTTCGGAGGGTACTGAGAATGACGACCGTCAAGACCGCGGCAAAAGCCCTCATCATGAGCGGCTACGGGATCAACTCCGAGATGGAGACAGCAGTTGCCCTTATGCGGGCGGGCATGGCATCCGACACCGTCCACATCAACGACCTCATTGCAGGCGAAAAATCCCTCTCCGACTACCGGTTGATGGTCTTTCCCGGCGGATTCTCCTACGGCGACGATATGGGCGCCGGCAACGCCTGCGCCAACCGCATCAGAAACAACCTCTGGAGCGATGTAAAGGAGTTTCTCGCGGGAGACAACCTCGTCCTCGGAATCTGCAACGGGTTTCAGATCCTCGCGAATCTCGGCCTCGTCCCCGCGTTCGACGAGGACCGTTCCCGCGAGATCGCCCTGATGCCGAACAGAAAGGGCGTGCTCGAGTGCCGGTTCGTCACCCTGAAACCCGCGGCGGAGAACCTCTGGACGCGAGGTATTTCACACCTCTACTGCCCGGTCTCCCACGGCGAAGGAAACTTCTTCTGCACGGAGGAGACCCTCGCGCGGATCGAGAGGGAGAACATGGTCGCGTTCCGGTACTGCCGGGACGACCTCTCCCCCGCGGGAGGGGAGTACCCCTACAACCCGAACGGAGCGCTCGCAGATATCGCCGGGATAACGTCAGCCGATGGCAAAGTGCTCGGCATGATGCCGCACCCCGAACGGGCGATGGAGTTCGTGAACCTCTACGACTGGCCGACCCGGAAAGAACGGCTGAAGCGCGAGGGAAAACCGCTCCCCACCGAATCGATGAACATGCGGTTCTTCCGAAATATCGTCGCGTATTTCGGAGAGTAACCCGATCGGGGCTCCCCCGAAATACGTAGCGACGGCGCTTGAGAGGGGGAGAAGCATGCCGGAAACGGGCAGCTCCCGGAAGGCCGCGGGATCCGCTGCGGTGGGATCCCGCCCCCATTCCCGGCTCGCCGCCCCTCTCACACCGAGAACAACTGCCCGAGTTCCACCTTCTCCCAGTCCCGATCCACGACCTTCATCCAGAGCGTACGGGTCTCCGGGATAAAGACCACCTGGTAAATCGAGGAGGCCGAGAGATCCCCGACTGTGTAATGGCAAAACGTCGCACCTCCATCGTCGTACAGCACGTCGCGGATCCCGACCATCCGTTCCCCGTCAACCGATCCTTTGCTCTCTTCGGCGAGGCGCAGCAGATTGCCGTATCGCACGACCGTATTCTCCTCCGTAGGAGGAACTGCAAGCCGCCACGACGGATCCACGAAATGGTTCGCGGCCGCGATCACGCCCGTACCCTCGCGGCACTTGATATCATACACGGTCTCCTCATAGGAGCAGGCCCGGTCAGCCCCGGCCGCGTTCACGATAAACGCGCAATCCGTCCGGGTCGACATGATCCCGGCATCGAGCTCGTCCATAGTGGAATAATCGAGCATCAACCGGAAGAACTCCCCGACCAGTTGAGGCCTGCCGGCGATCTCAAGGCTACTGCCGGAGCTCTCCCCGTTATCCTCGGCGATGAAAAGCCCGGCACTGTTCATCAGGGTCTCGGGGAGCAACCCTACCGGGCCGAACGTCGCGACACTATTGCTCCCGTCGGTCGGGTTGTAGACCGCGAGTGTGTAGTATGGCTTGAAGATCAGAAAGGCATCGTTGTGGTCCCAGTTCCGGGAGAGGACTACCGAACCGTCCGGGGTGTAGTTGCCCCAGACAGCCAGAAACGAGCAGCCGGCCTTCCCACCGGCGGTACTGAAGAAGGCTTTCTCGTTCATGGTACTGAAGAAGACCGGCACCCCTTCGTAGAGGATATCGACCTCCTCCACGGTCAGGCCCGATGTTTCCGCGATACCGGCCCGGATCTCCTTCATGCGCTTTGCCTGGAGCGTTGTTGCCTTTCGGGCGAGCTCACCGATCTCCGCCTCGGTGTATCCCGATGCCGTGAAGTGCGACCGGAGCATCGCATACTCGGCCCGGAGTTCATCCTTCATCAGGGCGCCGTACTGCCGGCCCATCTCCCGGTAGGTGCCGGAAAGGACCACGACATGATACGATCCCGCCTCGTAGCGCGTGCCGTTGCCGGAGGTGGCGACCTGTTTCAGCCCGGTACCGACAGTTTCCGCATTCTCCGCCGTGAGAAAGACCGCCGCCGCCGGGGCCACGAGCGCCAGTGCGATGAGTATGGAGAGGAGTCTCATGAAGAAACATCTTTCAACGGGCGGATAAATCTGCTGAAGTGAGTTGTGTGCATCTGTTTCATCATTGCAGGCAACTCGTCCACCGGATCGCTCTGTTGCATCTCCCGGCAGACGGATCGGGATGCCGGCCAAGACCCGGACGGCATCCGGTCTGCAAAGAAGACCTCCCGCGCCCCGGCATAAAACTATATCACTCTTCCGAGAGAATATCCGGAACTGAACGGAGGAGTCGCCACGAAGATCAGGGTCGCCCGCTGCTTTATAGAGAAAAGCGCCGATACGCCGGCAGTCCTCGAAGTCGAGGTCGATCAGGCCGACGTCCCTTCCGCAGACGAGATCCTGACGTTTGCCTCCGTCCACGGAAACTTCGTCTGTATCTCCGACCGCATCTTCCGCCGGTTCGAGATCGTCCTCCCTCCCGACAGCCGCCTCGACGTCCTCAAGGATGCGCTCATCGAGGTCATACGCCTCGAACCTGAGGGGCAGGGGGAGCTCAATCCCTACGAGGTCGAGGACTTCGTCGATGCGCTCGAGCGAACGCGGCAGAAGGTTCTCACCGGGGGCGATGGTGCCTGAGATCGAGTTTTGTTTACTCTTTCGCCCCGGATCGATACGTGATTGGAGTGAGGGGGGAAGAGAGAAGAGCAGGCGGGCTTACCGTGGACTGCATCGAAGGCACGCGGCGCCTCCCGGAGGCATCATCGTCACGTCGCCGTTCTACGCCATAGGGAAGGACTACAACCCGTACGACGACAAAAAGTCCCGGGATGACTTACCTCGGCTGGATGGGCGAAGACGCCACTGGAGCGGCGCGGGTCCTCGCCGACGACAGCGGCAAACCCCGGGACGTTTGAGATCGATCCTGGCTACCGGGAGATCGCAAAGGCCCGGATCACCGAAGCACGCGGGCAAGAACAACGGGACCGACGCCGGCCCGTACCACGTGGAGCGGCATCCTGCCGTTTCGGGGTGACCCCGGGCAGGACATATACCGTGTATTTGCCGTATATCGTTAATTTACCTCGAAAACCACGTTGAACCATGCCTATTATATGACACGGGCGGTATGTTCTCCCTGCCAGAGGGGAACGACAATGGATATCAAGTATGTATCGACAACGTGCCCGTACTGCGGCACCGGGTGCGGGTTCAACCTCGTCGTCCGGAACGGCAAGGTCTTTGACGTGGCGCACTGGCAGCGCGCACCCGTCAACGGGGGTAAACTCTGCCCCAAAGGACGTTACGCCCACGAATTCATCAACAGCCCCGACCGCCTGACAAAACCGCTCATCAAGAAGGACGGCAAGTTTGTCGAGGCGACCTGGGACGAGGCCTACGACCTGATCGCGGAACGATTCGGATCCTACAAACCCGACGAGATGGCCTGCCTCTCCTCCGCCCGGACATCGAACGAAGAGAACTACCTGATGCAGAAGTTCGCCCGGGTGGCGCTCAAGACGCCGCACGTCGACCACTGCGCCCGGCTCTGCCACTCGTCCACCGTCGCCGGCCTCGCGGCGGTCTTCGGGTCCGGGGCGATGACGAACTCGATCCGGGATCTCGTCGAGTCGAAGTGCATCTTCATACTCGGGTCCAATACATTCGAGCAGCACCCCCTGATCGCGCGGAGCGTCGTCCGCGCGAGAACGAACGGTGCGAAGGTGATCGTGGCCGACCCGCGCTACACGCCGACCGCCCGGCAGGCCGACCTCTACATGCCGTTCGTCTCCGGGACCGACGTCGCCATCTTGAACGGGCTGATGCAGGAGATCATCAGGAACGGTTGGGAGGACAAGGAGTTCATCGCGAAGCGGACGAAGGATTATGAGAAACTCAAGGAGGTCGTCATGAAGGATGTCTACAGCCTTGAGAACGTCATGAAGGTCTCCGGTATTCCCGTCGAGAGCCTCAGGACCGCGGCAGAGTGGATCGCAGCCGCCGACGTCGCCGCGCTCATCTACTCGATGGGCATCACCCAGCACACCACCGGCGTCGACAACGTCAAATCGACCGCGAACCTCATGATGCTCACCGGCAACCTGGGCAGGCCCGGCGGCGGCGTGAACCCGCTTCGCGGCCAGAACAACGTCCAGGGCGCCTGCGACATGGGAGCCCTTCCGAACGTCTACTCCGGCTACCAGAAGGTCACCGACGAGGCGACCAGAACGAAGATGAGGGAGATGTGGGGCGTCGACGATATCGCCGAGGGTAAGGCCGGTTACACCGTCACCGAGATGGTGAACGTCCTTGCCGATACGCCCGGCACGCTCAAGTGCATGTACATCATGGGCGAGAACCCGATGCTCTCCGACCCGGACATCCGGCACGTCGAGGATGCGCTCAGGAACCTCGAGTTCCTGGTCGTTCAGGACATATTCCTGACCGAGACCGGCCGTCTTGCCGATGTGATCCTGCCCGCCGCCTGCTACGCGGAGAAAGACGGCACCCAGACGAACACCGAGCGGCGGGTCCAGCGCTGGAGGAAGGCCCAGGATCCACCGGGGGATGCGAAACCCGACTGGCAGATCCTCTGCGACCTCGGGAAGAGGATGGGTTACGAGAGAGAATTCGCGTTCGAGAACCCTGAGGCGATCTTTGCCGAAGTCACCGCCGTCACCCCGTCTTACCACGGCATGTCCTACGCCCGCCTCGACCCGGACGGCCTGCACTGGCCCTGTCCGACCGCGGAGCACCCGGGAACGGCCATCCTCCACCGGGAGAAGTTCGCCACGCCGGACGGCCTCGGGGTCTTCTCCGCTATCGAATGGAAACCTCCCGCCGAGGTCCCCGACGCCGAGTATCCGTACGTCCTCACGACCGGGCGGGTCATCTGGCAGTGGCACACCGGCACGATGACTCGCCGATCGTGGAGCCTTGAGAAAGAGGCGCCGATCGGCTGGATCGAGATCAATCCCGAGGATGCAAAGACGCTCGGCATCAGGGACAACGAGGTCGTCCGGGCAAGCACCCGCCGCGGGTCCATCGATATCCCCGCCAGGGTCACCCCGGAGATCATCAGGGGCGTCATGTTCATCCCGTTCCACTACAAGGAGCACCCGGCGAATATGTTGACCCACAACGCACTCGACCCGATCGCGAAGATCCCCGAGTTCAAGGCGTGTGCGGTCAGGGTCGAAAAGGTTGCGGAGGCGTGAGATATGGCAGGAAAAGGCGATTTGCTCTATGCATGGACGACGGATGAGGCGCTCAGGGAGAAGGCGGAGACCGGCGGAGCGGTCAGCGCACTGTTGCGCCACGCTCTTACGAGCGGTATGGTCGACGGGGTCTTTGCGGTCAGGAAGGGCGCGGATGTCTATGATGTGGTGCCGGCGCTGATCACCGACCCCGCCGATATCGAGGGGATTGCAGGCTCGCTCCACTGCGGCACCCTCCTCCTCCCGAAACAGATGCGCCGTTGTCTTCTCTCCGCCGAGCCGGATATGCGTATCGCGACGGTCCTCAAGGGTTGCGACGTCAAAGCGATGTACGAGATGGCGAAGCGCAACCAGGTCAATCTGGATAACATCCTGATGATTGGCCTCAACTGCGGCGGCACCATCCGGCCGGAAGTCGCCCGGACGATCGTCCGGGAGAGACTCGGCCTTGACCCCGACGATGTCGTCAAGGAGGAGATCGACAAGGGTAAGTTCATCGTCATCACGAAGGACGGCCAGCACGCATCCATCTCGATCGACGAACTCGAGGAGGGGGCAGAAGACCTCCTCGGGAACGAGGGGCTCGGCCGCCGGTCCAACTGCCGCCGGTGCAAGATCAAGATCCCGCGCCAGGCGGACCTCGCCTGCGGCAACTGGGGGGTCATCGGTGAGCGCGCCGGCAGTGCCACGTTTGTCGAGGTCGGCTCCGAGAAGGGCGCAAACCTCCTCAACAGCGCTGTCGAGGCCGGCGCGGTGGCGACGGAGGCGGCGCCGGCAAAGGGTATCGAGATCCGTGGCAAGGTCGAGAACGCGATGCTGAAGCTCGGCGACCGGTGGCGGGCGCGCTACTTCGGGGCGCTCGGCGAGGGTAAGGAGCGCCTGAACAGGATCCGGGAGCAGACGAACCGGTGCATCAAGTGTTACTCCTGCATCGAGAACTGCCCGATCTGCTACTGCATCGATTGCAGCACACGGAAGGAGTACCTGGTCGAGCCGGGCGTGATCCCGCCGCCGTTCATGTTCCACCTGATCCGGTTCGCGCACATATCCGACTCCTGTGTCAACTGCGGCCAGTGCGAGGAGCTCTGCCCCGTCGAGATAGCGAACTCGGTCTTCCTCCACGCCATCCAGACCGATCTCGAGGAACTCTTCGGGTTCCACCCGGGCGAGGATATGACCCCGCCGGTGCTCGCGCTCGTCGAGGAGAAACCTGAGCGCGACCGGCTCATGGCCACCGGCAGCGACCAGATATTCGACATCTTCAAGTAACCCCTGCCCGCAGGATAGGAGTCCGGGGGATGGTCAGATGAGTTGGAACCCGGGAAAGTGAATCTCCCGGGTTTCCCCGTGCGACCCACCCCCGGGTTCCCCCAAGATGCCTTACAGCGCACCTATAGCTCATGATCTTCCCGGGCTGGTGTTTCGGATTGTCAGCATGGCGTTGTGGTGCCAGAAGAAAGGTGTGTGCGTCTCAGCGGGATGTAGCGCCGGGACGAGGGCTCATGGCGAAGGATCCCCTGGCACCGGGTGACGGACCTGGTGGGGGGCCGCAGGCAAGACGCTCCAGTTTCCCTGAATCTCCCGGATCAGGCCTCGCTCCAGGGCTCCAAGCCCGCTCAAAAAACGAGAGGTACGGCCTGAATATACCAAAAAAAGAGTAATTCCCGGGTATCACACCCGGGTCGTGGTGGCATCCGGCGACGCGCAGGCATCCGCGACGATTTTAGTGGGCGATCATCGCCCCACGAGAGGAAGAGCAGGAGGTTGGAGGAGCTGCGCGCCTGCTCCCGCACGCTCGCTCAAACATCACCCTAAAACTACCTATATTCCGCGTGGTCTCAAAAACAAATCCAGAAGCGTCGTTTATCGATTCTTGATGTTTAATTACGGGAATTAACTCAACCCGATGATAAACGCCTAAATTTGAGTTATACTCTTCCTGCGTGACGATCAATTCGAAACTTATTAATATCCCTCTCAAATTACTGATTAATTAGACCTATACAGTCTGATTACTTGATGGTATAGGTAGGACGTTTAGAGAGGTGTATGAAAAATGGTGTTCCATCCTCCAGTTGCTATCGTAGCAAAAGCGGGTGATGCCGGAAAGTACAAGGTCGGGCTGCCCGTCTGGAACATGATCGTGCGTGGCTTCATGTCTGGAGCCTACATCGCCATGGGCGGTGCGCTCGCAACAGTCTGTTCGACCGGCGTCATGGCAACCGACGTCGCACTGAGATCCGGTTTCGCAAGCGCCGGTATGGCCCAGTTCATGCTGGGTGCCGTCTTCCCTGTGGGGCTTATCATCACGATCATGACCGGTGCAGAACTCTTCACCGGCGACGCGATGCTCGCCCCCATGGCAGCGTTCATCCACAAGGTCAGCTGGGGCGCTGTGCTCAATCTCTGGCTCTGGGTGTATGTCGGCAACCTCATCGGGTCGGTAGTCTTTGCGTATATCATGGCATACGGCCCGTGTGTCTCCTTCGATGCCGCCGGAACCGCAACACTCACCGCATTCGGTGTGAGAGCGATCGGCATAGCAACGGCAAAGACGAGTTACGTCGGCGGTATGGCTCTATGGTCGGTATTCGTCAAGGGTATTGGTTGTAATTGGCTCGTCAACCTTGCTGTCCTGCTCGGTATATGCGCTGACGATGCGATAGGCAAGATCGTCGGTATCTGGTTCCCGATCTTCGCTTTCGTCGCCACCGGGTTTGAACACAGTGTTGCAAACATGTATTTCATTCCCACGGGCATCTTCTGTACAGGTCTTGACCCCACAAAGGCAGTCGACACAGTCAACTGGGTAGCCATGTGGACCAACAACCTGATTCCAGTCACGCTTGGCAACATCGTCGGCGGTATGCTCTTTGTTGGTATCATCTACTGGGTCGCGTTCAGAAAGGAAATTGCAGCCCTCAAGTAAACCTGATTGACAATGCAGATTGGAGATATTAGAGTGAGGGTGACGCCAGTTGCACTGGCCGTCTTCCTCTTTTTTATGATCCTGATTGCGGTGTACGTCTTTGCTACCGGAGATGTACGTTCGCTGATCTGGGCGGTTCCGGCAGCAGTCATGCTGATCCTCATACCAGTGGCGCTCAACTACATGAGCCAGAAACAGTATGCATCGCTGGTGCCGGTCTATGAAGCAGAAGCACGAACAACCCGCGTCCGCGAGATCAACTTAAACATGCTCGGCGAGACGGTGCGCGTCAAAGGCGTCGTCGAGCGGGTATACTTCCAGTTCCTCAACCGGCCGCAGTATCTCGTCGCCGACCGGACGGGTGAGATATCGGTCAAGATGTTCACCTCCCCGGCGGAAGATGTTCAGAAAGGGGATGTGGTCGAGGTACTGGGAATGGTCGTCAAACGCTACCTCCTGTCCGGGGATGCGGTCATCAACTGCGTCTCCATCCGGAAAGTCGAGAAAGTTCAGCGATCCTGACGCCTCAGGGCGCCAGAGTGTTCAGTGAAGGGAGGGTTGACACGGGATAGAACCCTGCCGCCATCACCTTCTTGCATTCCTGCTAAAATGTTCTCTCAAGGCCGTCGTCTATCGGTCTTGCCCCCGGCCTTTCGCTGAGGTCTCCGATGTAGTCCTCGAAGAGATGGATCCGGGTGCTCACGGGAAACGGTATACCGATGGTGCTGATGACCGCTTCTCCCGGCTCAAGCGTCTGGATCTCGGTATCCAGGCGAGAGAGGTCCTGTTTTGCGCTGCTCGCTATCATGTCGCGGTCCCCCCGGTCGGAAAGCCCCATCACGACGAACGTATTCAGTTGCGCAAGGACCCGGGCGTCGATGTTCTTTGGCTGCTGGGTAACCACACAGAGACCGACACCGAACTTCCTCCCCTCCATCGCGGCCTCCCGGAAGACCCGGGTGCTCCCGGACCCCGACCCGAGCACCCTTTGCGCCTCCTCGATGGTGATCAGCACCTGCCTCGCCTCTTCTGCGCTCCTTGCATCTTCGCCCTGGTGGTTGCGCATGATCATCCGGGTTATGATCGAGAGGACGAAGAGTTCGCTCTGCTCGCTCATACCGGGTATATCGATCAGGGCGACTTTGTTCTCGTGAAGCGCCCTCATGATATCCGGTATCGAGGTGCCCTGTCTCCGGAAGAAACCCCGGTTCCGGTTGAGCATGCCCGCGATGCGCCGCTGCATGACGGCAAGCGTGCTTGCGGAGAAGTTTTTCAGGCCCCGGGCAATCCCGCGGTGCGGGCCGCTGTAGGTATCGGCATCGAAGGTCGCGGCATCGATCCCCTGGAAGAAGTCGATCACGTCTGAGCCCGGCACGCTCTCGAGCATCTCCACGACCTCGCGCTGGGGTGGAGAATGCTCGTAGAGGAGGAGGAGGTCGGGCATTCGAAAGTCGTCGTAGTCGAGAAAGAGCTGGTCCAGGTGATACTTCTTCCGGTACTGCTCCGACCGGGTGGAGAAGACGGCAAGGCCGTCACGGCCCGCCTGATAGTGCAGGAGCCCTCTCGTCGACTCTCCGCTCGACGATCGCCCTCCGGCCACGTACTCGCCGTGCGGGTCGACGATGAGGAGCCCGAACTCCCGCACCCGCATGCAGGAGGCGCAGAAGACCTTCATGAAGTTGCTCTTTCCCATCCCCGTCGTCGCAAAGACACCCATGTGCTGCCGCATCACCGCCGAGTGGAGCGCCACCCTTACATCCTTCAGGACACCCTGGCCGGTCTTCATCACGCCGACCTCGATATCGCCCATCACCTGCCGGAGGAACGCGAAGTCCTGCGACTCCGGCCGCTCCACGCGGGAGAACTTTGCCGGGATCGTCCGCGGTTTTCGGAATTCGCCATCCTCCCCGATGTAACCGAGAGGGACCGCCTCGACGAGGATGAAGACGTCCTCCCCTATACCGTAAAAGTGCTCGGTATGCGGGCGGGTGTCCCACTTCGGGTCGGAGAAGTTGCAGTCGTGGAGGAGATCGCTGACTTTGGCAAAGAACGTCAGCCCTTTGACGCTGTCGGTGATCTTCAAGATATCCCCAAGGTAGAGCTCCGCATCGTGGGGAACGGCAAACCGGTAGCTGAGCACCCGGTCTCCGATCAGGCGGTACTTCGAGGCGTCGTCGCCGTCAATATCGATCAAACTCATCATGGTAATCACCGAAGATGCCGGTGTAATCGGCGAGGTTCATGCCGAGCCGGTCCATATCGCGGATGATGTCGTGGCGGACCTGCTCGACCGCATCCCTCCCTATCCGTGTGGTGAGGTGGGCGTCAAGGAGCGGATACGGGTAACCCGTGACCCTTCCGTCGTCGGCAAATGAGGCGAGCGCGGAGAAGACCCGTTCTACCCGCTCCGTGTCGTAATACCGGGGGATCTCCACTTTGAACGCCCGATCGGCCCGAGGGTGCAGCCGCGCGACGTACTGTTCGCCCCGCTGCTTCCAGGCGGAGGTCTCCCGGCGGTCGAGCAGGCCCCCGGCGGCGGAGAGAGAGAGATACCAGGGCTCGGGGATGCCGAGGCCGCGGGCAAGCCCCTCCGCCGCCGGGACGATCGGGTGCCCCCCGCCCCAGGTGAGCGACGTCCGTTTCGTCACGGCGGCGATGAGCACCCCCCGGAGGTTGCAGAGGTTCAGGAGGCTCTCGACGACCTCGTCGTGGCTTGCGTGGCGGACCTGGAGCGTGCCGTCGAGGACGATGAGGTCGCCGGCATCGAGTTCTCCGGCCATCTCCATCGCCGCCCGGTACTCGAGGGTATCCCGTATGACGGCGGCGTTCCTCACGGGGTCGTCGTGATCGAGATGCACTTTCGGGGGACGCTGGAAGCAGTCGTAAAAGAGCGCATCGAAGTCGTCGTTCCCGGTCCCGGGGTTGACCGTGACGATATGGAGAGGCGTCGTCCTGTGATAGAGGCGCGCACCACCGGCATACGCGCTGACCGATGCCCGGACGGCGACGACGGCAAAACATCCCGCGTCGAGGACGATGGTGTTGCTCCCGTCGACGGCGCAGACGGCGCCGCCGAACTCGGGCCGACAGTGCCGGTAGGAGGCGGGGTCAAACCCGCCGGCTGCCGAGAACCGCTCTGCAAGATCCGGCGGGGCGGCCTCACGGATCCTTCCTGCGACCCGCCGGATGGCGTCCCGGTAGAGGGTGTTCTGGTCCATCACGCAAACTCCCGGACCCGGCTTGCCTGATCTGCCCCCATCTCGACCACGAGCGTCGTCGAGAACTCGTCCTGGACCTCGGTGATGTGAGATATGAGGAGGATCTGGGGGAAATGGGCCTCCTGGGTCCTGAGAGCGCGGAGAAGGTTGTTCCGCCGTCCCTCGTCCTGGCTCCCGAATATCTCGTCGAATATAAGGAACGTGGAGTCGTGCACCCCGTTCACCTCGGCAAGGAACCGGGAGAGGGCGACGCGGAGGGCGATCGCTATATCGTCCTGCTCTCCCCCGCTGAACCGGTCGGCCGGGTAGTCGTCCCCCATATCGTGGACGAGGACGGTGAAGTCGTCGTCGAGCATCACGGTGCTGTACCTCCCGTCGGTGATCTCCGCAAGCACCCTCCCGGCCTCCTCCTCGATCCGGTCCCTGACCACCTGGAGGAGGTAGTCGGTGTAATCTTTGATGAGGGATCGGGTGAGTTTCAGGCGCCCGATCTCCTCGGTGAGCGCCTCCTGCTGCCGGAGGAGGGCATCCGCACGGGCAAGCCTCCCGGTTGTCTCCTCGATATCGGCCGAGAGGCCGGTTATGCGGGCAACGATCGCGATCTCCTGTTCCCGTGCGGCGAAGAGATCCCTTTCGCATCCTGCGAGCGCCTTCTCTATCGCCGCGACCTGCCGCTCGTCGAAGTCAAGGTCGTTTACGGCCTTCTCGACCTGGAGCCGTTCGGTCTCCCGGCTCGCGAGGAGGTCCTGCTTTGTCTTGAGCGCCCCGGCGAGCCGCGGGATCTCTTCGAGCCGGACGCGGAGCTCCAGGGTCGTCCTATACGCCGCCTCGGCACGGTTGCACTCTTCGTTGAGGTGCGCGAACCTCTCCGGGTCGAACGCGAGGCGGGCGAGTTCGTCCGTGACGACCCGCAACCTCTCGCGGAGCCCGTCGGCCCTGGCAACGACGGCTCTCAACTCCTCCTCTATGTCCGGTCTCCGCGCAAGGCGGGCCTCTGCTTCCGTGCATGCCCGATAGGATGCTTCAAGTGCCTCCGCATCCGCCTCGAGACGCTGCCGGACCTCCGGGTCGAACCCGAGCCGGGCGATCTTCGCCTCGATATCCTCCTTGCGGGCGAGGTAACCCTCGACCTCGGCGATGAGCCGTCGCCGCTCCTCCTGGAGGGCGGGGAGGCGGCAGCACGCGCCCCGGAGGGTATCGGCCGCCGTCCGCTTCCCCTCGATATACCGGATCCTCTCCCTGAGGGCGGCGTGCGCAGCCTGGTCGTACCCGTCCATGCCGAGCGCCCGGATTGCGGCACGGTGCTCGCTTGCCTCGGCCTGCCAGCGCTGCACGATACCTGCGCTCTGCTCGTACCGGGTCGAGGAGAGGGCGTGCTGCTCTTTCAAGCGCCGGAAGACGGTGAGGTGCTGCTGGAGGTCGGCAAGCTCGGCGGCGAGGGACTGGTGTTCGATGGTCCCCCGCGCATGCTCGTACTCGAGGTCTGCAAGCGTCGCCTGCATCGATGCAGTGGCGGCGGCGAGGTTCTCGACCAGCTCCTCGTAGTGAGCGCCGAGGCTCTGGCGGCACGTCGGGCAGGCTCCTTCCGGGCCCGCAGAGAGGATATCCGCCCGGTGCCCGGCGAGCCGCCGGATCTC
>MPOY01000399.1 GCA_001896715.1 Methanoculleus sp. EBM-46 | reverse complement strand
TCTCGTAGGGGTGGCCCCCGACGTTGCCGAGGTAGGGGTAGTTGAGCCCGAGCTCTTTTGCACGCTCGTAGATCTTCTCAAGTGTCCTGACCGCTGTCGGTCTTGCGTCCAGCATCCTGTAGTCAGGGTGGAACCGGGTGAAGTGCATCGGTGTGTCGGGGCCGAGGTTATCGAGCACCCAGCGTATGAGCATCTCCATCTCGTCCATCGAGTCGTTCTGTCCCGGTATGACCAGCGTGACCGTCTCGACGTGCATGCCGAGTTCCTTTGCCAGCGCCGTCGCGTCGAGGACCGGTTGCAACCGCCCCCCGCAGACCTTCCGGTAGAAGGGGTCGGAGAACGACTTGATGTCGACGCGGAAGGCGTTGAGCATGGACGAGGCCTCGCGGAGCCCCTCCTCGGTGATGTAGCCGTTCGTGACGTAGACGGTCCCGAGGCCCTTCTCCCGCGCAAGCGTTCCCATCGCGAGCGGGTACTCGTGCCATATGGTGGGTTCGTTGTAGGTCCAGGCGATGCTCGCAGAGCCCGACCGGATGGCCCGCTCCACGCCCTGCTCCGGGGAGAGGTCTCTGAGCGCCTCCATCTCGAGCGTCTGCTGGGATATGTGCCAGTTCTGGCAGTGCTCGCAGTGGAAGTTGCACCCGATGGTCCCGAGGGAGTAAGAGAGAGATCCGGGCAGGAAGTGGTAGAGCGGTTTCTTCTCGATGGGGTCGACCGCTTCGGCGATGACTTTGCCGAAGGTGGCGGCATAAAGCGTGCCGCCGTGGTTGATGCGAACGCCGCAGATCCCCTGTTTGCCGTCCCGTATGGTGCACCGGTGCGGGCAGAGCGAACAGCGGACGGTATCCTCTTCAAGTTTCTGGTAGAGTCGCGCCTCGTGCATAGGCTACCGCATGAGGATGGGGGGGCGCAGGGTATTAATCGCTCTGGTGCCCGTTGCGCTCATCGTCGTACTCGATGACGAGCGCTCCGCGATACCCGCAGCGTTTGCACCGGTAAAGCCTGCCGGTGCAGCCTCCGGTGGCCTCGAAGACCTCTGTCGCGTTGCATACGGGGCAATGCAGCCTGTTCACAACAAGTATATGGGTGATATCGGGGATAATAGTAGGGTAGGATGAAGAAGATCGTGATATCCCTGGGGGGATCGGTCCTGGTCCCCTCGCTCGAATCCAACAATATCGGTCGATATGTCTCTGTCTTGCGAAAGCTCGCCGGAAGATGCAGGGTCTTTGTCGTCGTCGGCGGCGGCGGGGAGGCACGCCGGTACATTCAGGTCGCCCGCGGGCTCGGTGCCGGCGAGGCGACGGCCGACGAACTCGGTATCCAGGTGACCCGGCTGAACGCGCGCCTTCTCGTGGCAGGGCTCGGGGATGCGGCCTACCCGCGCGTTGCCGAAAACTACACGGAGGCGCGGGAGTTCGCGCTGGCGGGAAAGGTCGTCGTCATGGGCGGCATCACGCCGGCGCAGACGACCGACGCGGTCTCCGCGGTCCTTGCCGAGAGCATCGGCGCCGATCTCCTCATCAACGCCACGTCGGTCGACGGTATCTACAGCGCGGACCCGAAGAAAGATCCCGCCGCAGTGAGGTATGAGCGCCTCACGCCGGAGGGCCTCCTTGCTATCATCACCCGCGAGAGGATGGGTGCGGGTGCGAACACGGTGCTCGATATCGTGGCCGGGAAGGTCGTCGAGCGATCCGGCATACCGCTCCTGGTGCTTGACGGCCGCGACCCGGAGAACCTCTACCGGGCGATCGTGGAGGGGACGTTTGTCGGCACCATCGTGAGCGAAGAGCACGTGAGCCCCCTGCCGGCCTGATCGCCTCCATCGGTAACTATTTTTGCCGGTCTTTCCAACGTATAGTGGTACGGGGCAGTAGGGTAGCCTGGTCCATCCTAGAGCGTTTGGGACGCTTTGACGGCAGTTCGAATCTGCCCTGCCCCATCAGTATGAACCGAAAGACCGCCTGCGAGGCGTACCGCCGTCTTCTTGCCGAGTATCCCGTCGCCGGCGGCCGGCGCCATTTTCTCGACTTTCGTAATCCGTACGAGACGCTCGTCCTCACGATCCTCTCGGCGCAGACGACCGACCGTGCGGTCAACGCCATCCGCGACGCTCTCTTCTCTCGCTACCCGACGCCGGAGGCGCTCGCCCGCGCGGAGCCCGAGGACGTGGAGCCGATCATCCGGACGATCGGGTTTTATCGCACGAAGGCGCGCCATATCGTCGGGGCGGCAAGGAAGGTTGTCGGCGAGTTCGGCGGCGAGGTCCCGCGGACGATGGAGGAGCTCCAGTCGCTTCCCGGTGTGGG
>MPOY01000426.1 GCA_001896715.1 Methanoculleus sp. EBM-46 | reverse complement strand
ATGGATCCTCCGGAACACGAAGAGACAGTGAAATGATCCGGCAGCATGCCGGTGTATCTGGAGAATAAACCGTGTTCACCTGGGAATTTGGGCTTGGCGTCGGGCTAAATTCATGTATGCAGGGGCCAAATGGTAGAGACCGCATTGTTTGTGATCTCCCTTTTGCTTTTCCGGGAGAAGGAGGGGCCATGAGTTATTCTGAACCATCCACAGACACCATCCTGGGGATAAGGATGTATGAGACAGAGCGGTTACTGTTGAAGGTTGCAACGCCCGACGATGTCGCTGCGATTGTCTCGTACCTTATCCGGAACCGTGACTTTCTCATGGAGACGGAACCGCCCCGGGACGACCGATACTATTCGTTCGAGTATCAGGCAGGCGAGATCCTGCACGAGCGAAAGATGATGGAGAATGGGCAGTTACTCAAGCTCTGGATTGTGAAGAAGGAGAACCCGACCCAGATGATCGGCACCGTCAGCTTCAACACCATCATCAGAGGTCCGTTCCAGTCCTGCTTCCTTGAGTATCGTCTGGACTATGCCGAGGTACGCCGGGGATACATGACCGAGGCGCTGAGGGAGGCGATACGGGTCTTGTTCGGGGAGTGCCGCCTGCATAGGGTTGAAGCAAATATCCTCCCCGGCAACGGCCCTTCTCTGCGAGTTGTAGAGAAACTCGGATTTCATTATGAGGGCCTCGCACTCCGGTACCTTTTGGTGAACGGAAAGTGGGAGGACCATATCCGGATGGTGCTGTTAAACGACAGGTGGGCTGGAGATAGATGAGGTTCCGTTTGCCCGCTTCCAGCGGCATGGCTCATCCTGTCACTCCCTAAACTCTCTTCGCTATCGTCTCTATCGCCTCGATGATCGTCCGTTGCTGCGGCTTCATGATCGCGACCGGACAATCGACGATCTTTTCTACGATCGGCGCGAGGATCGGCGCGCAGATGATACCGAGCGCTCCCTCTTTGTCCGCCCGGACGGCGGCGACGATGCACTCGTCGAGAGAGTCCGCCGAGTAGCCCCGTATCCGGTATTTTCGGTCGCCGGCCTCGATATCGCGGTTGTCGAGGTCGTCAAGCAGGAACCGCGCCGCGATCACCGCGATGAAGCTCTTCTCCCGGGGCTCGAGGACGCCGACGATCCGCCGGACGGTGGAGAGGCGCGGATCGGCCTTCCCCGACGTGAGCTTGTAGAGGGTTGCGGGCGGGATCTCCGCCCGTTCCGCGAGTTCCCGGATACTCATGTTCTGTCGGGCGAGCTCGTCCTGGAGTGCCCGGGCAAAGTCGGTCTCAAAGATCCTTCTCGATAGCATTGCTCTACTATAGTATGATATTAAAGATAAAATTT